>JAFZLE010000227.1 GCA_017551645.1 Clostridia bacterium
GATCATCTCGCGCGGGTCGGCATGGTGGCCCAGGTCGAAGTCCACGGCTGCGGTGATCAGGAACACGTCGCCCATCACGCCGTACTCGTACGCGGAGCCCGCGCAGCCGGTGGAAAGGATATATGCGTCGGAGAAATCGAATCGGCTGTCGGTAAGCAGGGTCATAAGGGTGACCGCGGCGTTGACCTTGCCCATGCCGGTCACGCACATCGCCACGCCGTCCTTGACGTAGAGCTTGTTGCCCTGGAAGCTGCCGACGACGTCGTACTCTTCGCCGCCCGCCAGGTAGGCTTCGTAGTAATACTGGGCTTCGCCGGGGAAATCGCCGCCCATGCCGCCCACTTCGAACTTGGGCAGAACGAGCACCTTGACAGAGATCTTCTCTTCTTCCGCGGCGCACACGCACAGGGCGGATACAGCCAGCACCAGCGCCAGCAGCACAACCATAAGCTTCTTCATGAGTCTTCCTCCTGTAAAAATGCTAATGTTCGTGATTATCCCGAATCACAAGTGAATGATAGCACCGATACAGGCATAAATCAAGCAAATTTCCGAACAATTTCAGGTAAACATTATGGAAAGTTCGGATTTTGCGGGCGCCCGGCATGGCAGGACGCGGAAAACATTTTTTTTCGAATCATTAAGAGATATAAAGACGGGCGGGAAGAATGTTTAATTATGCACTGATAAGCTTTACAACGACCCCGCGGGGAGATTATAATGCCGACCATAACGACCAGAATCGGCACCTGACCGAAAGGAGACACCGATGGATTACCGGCACGAAATCAAGCACATCATCTCGCCGGGAGACGCTTTCGCCGTAAAGACGAACCTGCGCGCGGTGGCAAGCATAGACCCCCACGCGGCGGAAAAGGGCTTCTACCGTATCCGCAGCCTGTATTTTGACGACCCGCTGGATACCGCCCTGTGGGAAAAGCTGGACGGCGTGAACGAGCGCAGGAAGTTCCGCATCCGCTATTACAACGACGACCTGAACTACATAATGCTTGAATGCAAGCTGAAGCGGGACGGCGTGGGCGCCAAGCCCCAGGAGCGGCTCACGCGGGGGGAAGTCGAAAAGCTGTTAAGGGGGGACACCTCCTGGCTTTTGACCAGCGGAAAGCCCCTGCTGGCGATGCTGTACACGGAAATGAAGCTCAGGCGCCTGGCGCCCAAGACCGTGGTGGAATACAAGCGGGTCCCCTTCATTTACGCCCCCGGCAACGTGCGCGTCACCATAGACTGGGACATACGCACCGGGCAGCCCAAAGATTTTCTGGACCCCAATGGCCTGACCCTGCCCATCGAGGACGACGTGACGCTGCTGGAGGTCAAGTGGGACAATTACCTGCCCACGGTGATACGCAAGGCGGCCGCGCTCAAAAGCCGCACGCCCACCGCGTTTTCCAAGTACGCGGCGTGCAGGGTCTACAGATAGATACGATAAACATCAAATAATACAGAACGGGAGAGAAAACCATGAGTTTCAACGACATCTTCAAATCCTCATTCCTTGAGAACGTGACCTCCGTGTCCGTAACGGATATGGCCATAGCCCTCGCCCTGTCTTTCTGCCTGGGCCTGTTCATTTTCTTCATCTACAAAAAGACCTATTCCGGCGTGATGTTCTCCCAGGCTTTCGGCGGCACGCTGCTGGCCATGACCATGATCACCACCATGGTGATACTGGCCGTGACTTCCAACGTGGTGCTGTCCCTGGGCATGGTGGGCGCCCTGTCCATAGTGCGTTTCCGCACCGCCATAAAGGAGCCCATGGACATCGCGTTCCTGTTCTGGTCCATAGCGGCGGGCATAGTGCTGGCGGCGGGCATGATACCCCTGGCGATCATCGGCAGCGTCATAATCGGCATAATCATGCTGGTGTTCTGCAACCGCAGGGCGTCCGTCAAGCCCTATATCGCGGTGGTATCCTTTGCCGACGCGAGCGTTGAAAACCAGGTGATGGCGTTCCTTAAGGAGAACACCGGCAAGACCCTGGTCAAGAGCAAGAGCGCCCAGAAGGGCAATATCGAACTGAGCTGCGAAGTGACCCTTAAGAACGACGACACCGCTTTCATCACCCGCCTGTCCGAGATGAACGGCGTTTCCAGCGCGGTGCTGGTGAGCTACAACGGAGATTATATGGGGTGATCCCATGCTGAGAACTAAAACAGCGGACAGGATCGTGTGCGCGGCGCTGGCGGTGATGCTCATCGCCGCGACCTGCATGTGGGGCGTAGTTGAGGCGGTGCAGGGCGACGGCAGCCATACCGTAGGCTACGAAGACCTGCTGTTCGACCAGGGCAGGGTGCATACGATAGACATAACCATGGCGGAGTGGGACGCGTTCATCGAAAATGCCACGGCGGAGGAGTATACCGAGTGCAACATCACGGTTGACGGCGAAAAGTACAACAACGTCGCCATCCGCGCCAAGGGCAACACTTCCCTGTCCTCGGTGGCGACGCTGAATTCCACACGCTACTCGTTCAAGGTGGAGTTCGACCACTACGTGGACGGCATGACCTACCACGGGCTGGACAAACTGAGCCTGAACAACATGATCCAGGACGCCACCATGATGAAGGACTACCTGGCGTACACCCTGATGAACCGCATGGGCGTACCTTCCTCCCTGTGCAGCTACGTGCAGCTGACCGTAAACGGCGAGGACTGGGGCCTGTACCTGGCGGTGGAAGGCATAGAGGACGGATTTCTGGAGCGCAACGGCATGACCAGGGGCAAGCTGTATAAGCCTGACAGCCTCTCCTTCGGCGGCGGGCGCGGCAACGGCCGTGATTTCGATATAGAGAAATTCCGCATGGAAGAGGATGAGACCGAAGAAAAGGACAACTCCGATACCGAAGAGCCTCAGGCCGAGACCGGATCCCAGGCGGGCCAGAGCGGCTTTGGAGGGAATTTCCAGATGCCTTCGGGCATGGGCGGTTTTTCGGGCTTCGGCGGCAATATGACGCCCCCTGACAGCAGCGGCTTTTCAATGCCCGGTTCTACCGACGGCAGCTCGTTCCCGTCCGGCGGGTTCTCGATGCCGGGTTCGACCGACGGCAGCGGCGCGTCCCAGTTTGGAGGCTTCTCGATGCCCGGTTCTACCGACGGCAGCGGTGCGTCCCAGTTCGGAGGCTTCTCCATGCCCGGTTCGACCGATGGCAACGGCGCGTCCCAGTTTGGAGGCTTCTCCATGCCGGGTTCCGCCGACGGCAGCGGCACGTCCCAGTTCGGCGGGTTCTCCATGCCGGGTTCTACCGACGGAAGCAGTTCGTTCCCGTCCGGCGGCATGCCGGATATGAGCGGCTTTTCCATGCCTGACGGAGGCGCCTTCTCAATGCCCGGAAATTCAGATCAGGACGGGGCGTTCTCCTTCGGCAGTATGGGCGGCTTCGGAGGCTTCAACTTCGGCATGGGCAGCGAC
>JAFZLE010000228.1 GCA_017551645.1 Clostridia bacterium
CTGTCCGACCGCATCGCCAAATCCATGGGCGAGAGCGGGCTCATATAGGAGGGCGCGCGTATGACGGAAAACAGCGTGAAACTCTCCCGCAGAAAGCGCACCGCCATCCGCAAGGGTTTCGGCGGCACGGTGTTCGACGTGATCAACCACGCTCTGCTTATCATCGTAGCGCTCATGTGCCTGCTGCCGTTTCTGCACGTGATGGCCATGTCCCTGTCCTCCAACGGCGCTGTGATAAGCCAGAGGGTGCTGTTCTGGCCGGTAGAGCTCTCCATAGAGGGCTACCGCATGGTGGTGGCGGATCAGTCCATGATGCGCTCGCTGCTGCTCACAGTGATCATCACCGCGGCGTTCACCCTTATGGGTATGGTGCTCACCGTGTTCGCGGCGTATCCCCTGACCAAGAAGGAATTAAAGGGCCGGGGCGCCATCGCCTTCATGTTCATGTTCACCATGTACTTCAGCGGCGGCCTCATCCCCGACTTCCTGCTGATGAACGACCTGGGCATATTCAACACCCTGTGGTCGCTGGTGCTGCCACTGGCGTTCTCAGCTTACAACATAATCATAATGCGCTCGTTCATAGAGGCGTCCATACCCGTCTCCCTGGAGGAGGCCGCGTTCCTGGACGGCGCCAGCTACTGGGGCGTGCTGTTCAGGGTGGTCATTCCCCTGTCCAAGCCCGTGCTGGCCACGCTGTGCCTGTTCTTCGCCGTGGGGCGCTGGAACGCCTACGGCGACGCGCTGTACTACATAAAAAGCTCCAACCTGTATCCCCTGCAGCTCAAGCTGTACTACCTTATGGGCATGGCCACCGACTCCGCCAACCTGGCGGAGGGCGGCAGCGCCTCCTACGTCACGGGCGAAGTGGTCAAGGCCACCTGCGTGATGTTCGCCACGCTGCCCATAATCATCCTCTACCCCTTCCTGCAGCGCTACTTCGTCACGGGAATCATGATAGGCGCAGTGAAGGGCTAAAGCCCCTGATCGAAATGCCTCTGCGGCATAAAGCAGGGCGCGCCCGCGGGCGCTCTCTGACAGCTGAAAGCTAAAAGCTCTCAGCTCGATCAAATCGTATTCATGGCGGTATTCCGCCGGAATAAATATTAAAGGAGGACCCTTTCATGAGGAAACTGTTTTCCCTTCTCCTGGCGCTCGTGCTGACTCTGTCCGCCGCGAGCTTTGCCCTGGCTGAAGACGAAGTGTTCTACACCGAGTCCGGCGCCAAGGTCATCCGTTACGCCGAGCAGATCGAGCTCAAGGTGCCCATCTACCAGCGCAACGGCATCAAGGACCCCATCGAGGACAACTACTGGACCCACTGGGTACAGGCGAACTTCGGCGACAAGTACAACATCAAGGTGACCTACGTGCCCATTTCCCGCACCAACGAAGTGAGCGACTTCACCACCCTGATGTCCTCCGACGACACCGCCCCCGACATGATCTTCCACTACGACAACCCCCAGCTGCTGGCTTACATCGCCCAGGACTACGTAGCGCAGATCGACGAGGAAATGGTCGAGGAGTTCATGCCCGATTACCTCGCCTACGTGGGCCAGGACGCCTATGACGCCGGCAAGTACAACGTGAACGGCAAGAAGGTGCAGATGTACTTCCCCGCCGCCCGCGACGCCGCGGACAACTGGGCCACCGTCATCCGCGCCGACTGGCTGGAGGCCGTTGGCATGGAGATGCCCACCAGCGTCGAGGAATACCTGGACGTGCTGCGCGCCTTCCGTGACGCCAACCTGGGCGGAGACTACACCATTCCCGCCACCCAGGGCCTGCCTTCCACCACCGGCATGCGCGCCGACTCCTACCGCACCGGCCACACCGACCCCCGCGAGATCGCCATTTACAGCGACCTGCAGGTGGTGTCCCTGGACTGGGAGCCCATCAAGAGGAACTACAAGACCCTCAACACCATGTACAACGAGGGCCTGATCTCCAAGGAATTCGCCCTTGACGCCGACGGCAACCAGGCCAAGACCGACTTCGTCAACGGCAAGGCCGGCGTGTACGGCTTCTATCTCTCCTCCAACTCCGACGTTATCTCCACCCTCATGGAGAACTGCCCCGAAGCCAAGCTGGCGATCCTTGACGCCCGTTCCGGCGTGCCCGAGGGCGAGACCCTGTACGACTACATCGCGGACGCCATCGGCATCTCTACCGGCATCACCGCCCGCTGCAAGCATCCCGAAGCCGTCATGATGTACATCAACTGGATGGCCCAGCCCGAGATCCTGGACTACCTGGAGTACGGAGAGGAAGGCAAGCAGCACATCGTCAAGGACGGCCTCAGGGTACTGAACGACGCCTATGACGGACCCGACCGTTTCGTGTCCACCAACGCCAACATCGACCTGTTCGTTATGGTGACCCAGACCCGCCGCGACTCCGTGTCCCCCGAGGCCATGGCCGCCACCTACTGCCCCATCGGCTATGAGTACCTGATGGAGCAGATCATCGCGAACAACGCCAACAAGACCTACATCCACAACTACCGCTTCACCACTCCCATCGAGAGCCAGGCCAAGTACGGCGAGGAGCTGAGGGCCATGTTCCAGGCCATCTCCGCCCAGGTCATCACCTGCCCCGAAGAGGAGTTTGACGAGCTGTACGACTCTCTGGTAGCCGAGTACGTAGCCGCCGGCCTCGAGGAGATCCACGAGGAGAAGGCCGCCGTATACGACGCCGAGAACTAAGCTAATACCCGTGCCGGAAGCTTTCTGGCGCAAAGAAAAGCCCGCCGGGGGATATCCCCGGCGGGTCTTTTGTATAAGCCTTACTTTCTGGCTTCGGCGATCTTCTGGTTCACCGCTTCCAGCAGCTCGTCCGCGTCGATGCCGTGCACCATGCAGGCGTCCGCGATGCTCTCCGCCTGAGACGCGGGGCAGCCCAGGCAGTGCATGCCGCTGGCCAGCAGCACTTCCACGGCTTCAGGGTATTCCCGCACGATCTGGCCGATAAGAGTGGTGGCTTCCACGTATTTTTCCATTATTATTTCCTCCGTTTGTCTTGCATTCGCGGGATTATTATAATACAATTCCCGGGGAGATAAAGTCGCTTTTGCGACAGATACTGTTAATTTTTCGTCATACAGGTGGTGCGCCCATGCGAAAGATTCTTTTAAGCGCCTTCGAGCCCTTCGGCGGGGAAACCGTAAACCCCGCGAAGGAAGCTCTGCTGCGGCTGGAGGACGAGGGAATATACAAGCTGTTCCTGCCCGTGGAATACGCCCGGGCGGGAGAGCTGCTGATCTCCGAAATAGACCGCGTACGGCCCGACGCCGTGATAATGACCGGGCAGGCGGGGGGCAGGGACGCCGTCACCCCCGAAAGGCGGGCGGTAAACCTTATGAACGCCGCGGCGCCCGACAGCGCGGGCAGGCTGTGCGCCGGGGAAAAGATACTGGAGGGCGGAGCAGACGAGCTTTTCGCCACCCTCTGCCCCGAAGCGCTCGCGGAAGCCATCGCCTCGGCCGGCGTTCCCGCCCGGGTGAGCGAGAGCGCGGGCACTTTCGTGTGCAACGACGTGTTCTACCGGGCGCTGAGCCATCTGAAAGGCACGCCCGTGCAGGCGGATTTCATACACCTGCCCTGGTGCGATGAGCAAGCCGCCCGCCATCCGGGCCAGTTCAGCCTGCCCGTGGAAGATATGGTCCGCGCGCTGGAAGCCGTGATACGGCTCGTTTCCGCATCTTAGCGGCCCCGCATTCAGATAAAGCACGGCGCCCCTACCGGGCGCCGTGTTCTGTTTGTTCATATATCTTTTTCGCCGTTTCGGCCCAGGCTTCCGCCCCGCTTTTTTCACCGGCAAGGAAGCCCGCCAGCCATTTTACGAAGGCGTTGGAATAGCGGTTGAGCGGCCTGTTCGTCTCGCTGCCGTCCTTGAAGCGGCACAGCAGGCGGGGCTTTTCGGCGGGAAGGCGGCGTATCCTGCGGGAGGAACCGTATTTTACGACCCCGTCTTTCACTTCCTTTACGGGCAGCAGCCGCGCCGCCGCGCAGGCGAAGTCGAATCCGTCGCCGCCGAACAGTATCGCCTCGCCTATCCCCTCGTCCCCGCTTATCTCCGTAACGGCGGGGTCGAAAGCCAGGGGCGAAAGGCTGAGGCTGTCATCCCCGCTGAAAAACGCCGTGAAAACGCGCCTGTACGGTCCGCCCTCTTCCGGCTCAAACAGCGCGGCGCACGCGGCGGTCTCTTTGGACGCCGGAGCCAGCTGCCCCGCGCCTTCCTCGAATATCCTGAGCCTGACTTCCTCCGGGCAGCCGCCCAGGTACGCGCCCAAGGCGGGCGTCTGCCGTTTTATCTCCCTTAAAAGGCTCCTGTCCTGTCTGGTCAGGCGCGCCGTTTCAAGCAGCTCCGGACGGCGGGCAAGGGTTATCTCCAGCGCCTGCCTGCGCCTCCAGGCGTCTATGTCCGCCTGGTTGCCGTTAAGCAGCACCTCCGGCACGGTCAGGCCCTCAAATTCCCGCGGGCGGGTGTACTGGGGGTATTCCAGCAGGCCCTCGGAAAAGCTCTCGTCCACGCTGCTCTCGGCGCAGCCCAGCACGCCCTCCGCCAGCCGCGCCACCGCGTCGGTGATCACCAGCGCGCCCAGTTCCCCGCCGGTAAGCACGTAATCCCCCACGGAGATCTCCTCGTCCGCGCACAGGTCTATCGCCCGCTGGTCCAGGCCCTCGTAGTGGCCGCACAGCAGTATCAGCGTGTCCTCCTTGGCCAGTTCCCGGGCCTTCTGTTGGGTGAACGCGCTGCCCCGGGGAGACAGGTATATCCTTTTGCCGGAAAAATTCTCCCCCATGGCGTACTTCATGGCATCGAACACGGGCTGGGGCGTCATGAGCATCCCCGCGCCCCCGCCGTAGGGGGTGTCGTCGGTGTTTTTATGCTTGGACGCGGAAAAAGGACGGATGTCTATGACCTCCGTCTGTATCAGCCCGCTCTTCCGGGCGCGGCCCAGTATGCTTTCGTTCAGGACCGCCTCCACCATCTGGGGGAATATGGTCAGTATCTTAAATGTCATTTATCACGCTGACTTCGCTGAGCCGCTTTGAGTCGAACACCATCTCGCCCTTTTCGGGGTCGGTGGAAATCACCACGCTTTTGAGCGCGGGGATAAGGTATTCCTTCCGCGCCGCTTTGTCCACGAACACGTACACGTCGTTGCCGCCGGGCTGCATCACTTCCTTCAGGATGCCGTAGCCCTTGCCCGTCTCGTCAAAGCCCTTTATGCCTATCAGGTCCACGATGAAGTACTCGCCGTCGTCAAGCTTCGCCGCGTGCGCCCGGTCCACCAGCAGGTACCTGCCGCGCAGTTTTTCCGCCGCGTTGCGGTCGTTCACGCCGTCTATGAACAGGTACACCGCCTGCCCGTCAAAGCGGGAAAAGCGGGCCACCACGGGGGTGTACGCCCCGTTCTCCTCAAAATAAAAGGTGTTTTCCCCCTCGAAGCGCATGGGGTCGTCGGTCAGGGGGATCAGCTTTACCTCTCCCTTTATGCCCTGGGGCTTTACTATCTGCCCCACCTCTATGTATTCCTTCAAACGCTGCCTCCGTCCGTGCGTACCAGCTCCGCCTCCAGGGGATAGTGGTCGGACAGGTAGATGCCGTTTAATTCCTGGTCCCACTTGACCACTTCGCCCGCCCTTTCGAAGACCCGGGTGAAAATGTAGTCTATCTGGGGAGACGTGC
>JAFZLE010000229.1 GCA_017551645.1 Clostridia bacterium
AGTTCCTGAAACAGAACGCGGAAGTCGCGGGTACCCCTGACGGTCTGCAGCTGCTTAACTCCCTGCCCGACCAGAACCTGCGCATGGGCTGTACGGTGATCGTCATCGTGCCTATACTCTGCGCCTATCCCTTCTTCCAGAGATACTTTGTGCAGGGCCTCACAGTGGGCAGCGTGAAAGGCTGACACCGTTTCCGATTCGTTGCTTACAGCTTAAAGCTGTGCAAATATTTAAAGGAGGACCACGTTATGAAGAAACTGCTTTCTATGGTCATCGCTCTGGTCATGTGCTTGACTGCGCTGCCCTTTGCCCTGGCCGAAGGCGAAGTACCCGTGATCGACTGGTATATCGGTACCGGTGATCCGCCCGCCGACATTCAGATGGTCAATGACGCTCTGAACGAGTATCTCGTTGAGAAGATCGGCTGCAAAGTCAACCTCAACTACATGAACAGCGCCGATTGGGAGCAAAAAATCGACACCATGATCTCCTCTGGCCAGGATATGGGCATCGTAGGCTTTGGCTCCCAGAGCAAGAGCGACTATGTCATCCAGTCCCAGCGCGGCAGCTACTACCCCCTGGATGAACTGCTCGAGGAGTACGGTGAAGGCACCTATGCCCTGTTCCCGGACGCGGTTTGGGACGGCATGAGGATCAACGGCAAGATCTACGGCATTCCCGCCCTCAAGGACAACGGCTACTTCATCAGCCTTATCTACAACGCGGACATGGTGGAAGAGCTGGGCATCGACCTGAGCGATATCGACTACTCCAACTTCCGCGATCTGGAAGAGCTGTTCTACGAGACCAAGGAAGCCCGCGACGCGGCGCATCCCGAGATGGCCGAATACCCCATCTGCTGGAACGTCAGCCTGCTCTATCCTTACTACTTCGCTTTCGAGACCTTCCTTAACGACAGCTATATGGCCGTCGCCAATATTGAAGGCATAATGGATATCGAAGGTTTCGACACCGACACCGTATTCAATTTCTATGATACCCCCGAGTTCCTCGAGTTCGCTCTGCAGAAGCAGAAGCTGGTCGCGGACGGCATCTATCTGTACGATTACACCGATAAGTCCGACCTCAGAAAGCCCAATGACGGTGTTTGCTACTTTGTTGGTTGGGGCTACTGCTACATGCAGGAGCACCTCTACTCTGAACAGTGGACCAGCAAGATGATCATGAGCGACACCATCTGGACCGAGACCAACAACTACTTCTCCGCCGGTACCGCGATCAGCGCCAACTGCGCTTATCCCGAGAAGGCGTTCCAGGTGCTCAACCTCGTCAACACCGATCCTTACGTAGCCACCATGCTGCGCTTCGGTCTCGAAGGCGTACACTGGGTGCGCGGCGAGGACGGCAAGATGACCTTCGACTTTGAAGGCGGCCGCAACAAGGTCGTCGGTGAGCGCGGCTACTACTTCTGGTACAACGCCCCCATCGGCAACCTGACCATCGTTGAAGCTCCCGAATCCCTGGTCGGCCCCAACAATGAGATGATGGAAACCATGATCGAGCTCAACGAAGCCTGCCTCATCCCCAGCCATCTGGGCTTCGTGTTCGATCCCGCTCCCGTTGTAAACCAGATAGCGGCCTGCACCAGCGTTGTTGCTGAGTATCAGGGCGCCCTCACCAGAGGCCAGTTCGAGACTCCCGAAGATGTCGAGGCCAACGTTGCTGAGTTCCGTCAGAAGCTGCATGATAACGGCGTAGACGAAGTCGTCGCCGAAGTGCAGCGCCAGGTCGAAGCTTGGGAAGCCGCAAAATAATACTGCTGCCTGAGTTGTTATGACCAAGCAAAAGCCATCGCGCCGTTTGGCGCGATGGCTTCTTGTTTATGCGCGATATTATTATTCTGCGAACATCCGGAAGTCAAGCTCGTAGGGCGGTTTTGCGCCGGCACGGTCAAAGGGTTTCCCTGCTTTCGCGGCCAGCTTCTCCTGTATGTTATACCACAGTTCGCTCAGTGAGATCTCGCCTTCCTGTATATCGGGGATCTCCAGATATCTGCCTCCGTTTTCCAGGATCGCGAGCGCCTTTTCCGCTTCCCCCGCCTCAGACAGCGCGAAGGCGTAATACAGTTTCATCCTGGGCAGGTCCCGTATGGCGTCGGCGCATCCTTCGATGTATTCTTTCTGCTTTTCAAACAACTTGGCGGACTGCAGGTGCCGCGCGGTCATTTTGGCAAGGCTCGCGTCGTCAGGCGCAAGCTTCGCGGCTTCCAGCATGGTCAGCGCGCAGCCTTCTGTATCGCCCCTGACCCGTTTGAGCTCCGCCAGGGCGTAAAGCCCCCAGGCGGTCTTCTCCGCTTTGAGCGAGCGATCGATGTATATCTCCGCCCGCAGCAGATCCGGCACGGACAGATATAGACAGCCCAGCTGCAGGAGCGTGTACCAGTTGTCCGCGTCGGGCCCCTGCACCGCTTCCTCAAGCGCAAGCGTCCACTCTTTCTGCTTTATCCATGCCGCGGGTGCGGTATCTTTGGGATGCGCTCCCATGCTTCCCTTTTCCAGCAGGTCTATATACGCCGCCTGCGCGTCACCTGTTTTGCCAAAGTCCAGCTGCGGGCACATCTGCCTGGTGCCCGCTTTTTCGCGCCTCAGGTTTTCCAGCGCGCCCCAGCCGGAACCAGTGGAGATCAGTTCTTCCGCGGGAGCCAGCGCCATATCATGGGTGTCTTTGAGCAGCTGTTCCAGCGCTTCGGCGCTTATCAGGCTGTCTATCCTGCTCTCCACTTCGCCGCGCGCGGTGTCCCAGTCGGAATGCACTTTTTTGCCGTCCGCGTTCATCGCGCCGTAGATCTCCAGCCATTCCCAGGCCGTGCGGGGCGGCATGGGTATATGCTCGCTCTGGGTATGGGCCAGGCCGCACTGGATCTCGCAGTATTTGCCGTCACAGCCTTCGCCGCTCAGGTACTCCTGCCACTTGCGTCCGCCCGGGCCCTGCCCCCACACGAATATCTTGCGGCCCACGAGGCGGGACGTGGACGCCTGGAACAGGCCGTAACCTTCTTTAGACAACTGGCAGGTATACATCCTGCGGGTCTTGTCCGTGCGGAAAAAGTAGTCCACGGAAACGGGGTTGTTGTCCGGATAAGTTATATCGATGTCTCCCCCCGCCGCTTCCATCTTACGGCGGAAACGGTTGTCCTCAGGCAGCCGCTGCACGACGTCACTGAGTTTTATAGTGGGCACAGGCACGGTGGTCATTACGCCGTTGAGCGGCGTATAGGCGCCCACCGCCGGCACCACCACGCGCGCGCCATCAACATGCGGCACTGCGATATTGCTCCACCAGTACATGGCCGTGGCGTGCAGTGCGGGATTGACCACCCTCATGCGGGCATACAGCAGGCGGGAGCCTTCGGGCAGGAAGAAGTCCATCTGGTATACCACGCCGCGGATGCGCTCAAATTCGTACATCCTGAGCACGGGAGTGCCGTCATCAAGGCTCAGCCTTGCGGCGAATATGGGCGAGCAGGTGAATGGAGTATGCCCGTGCACGCCGCAGTTCCACTCCACGCCTCCCGAGCACCACGCGGAGCGCGTTGCCAGATACGCGGGTCTGACCACCGGGTTTTTGAACAGCAGCTCCCTGCCTCTCTCCTTATCGAACAGGCTCCACAGCTTGCCGCCAAGGCTCGGCACGAACTCGGCTCTCAGAAACTCGTTTTCCAGCACTATGCTTTCAGGCTGCCCGCCCGTGTATTCACGGTTGTAATTGTCCTGGAAGCGGTATGGAAATATGCTTTTCAAAAACTCATACTTCAGGTACAGCCCGTCCTCCTCCGGCAGGTCAGAAGGCATATCGGGGTCTCTGGTGTTGACGGTAAACAGCGGCGGCAGGCTGCTTTCCGGCCCAATATCCGCGCTTTTTACGTCCAGTTTAGACTTATACAAACTCGTCATCTGCGTGCCTCCACCGTATTTGTTTACCAGCCGTGCTTCTGGTACTCAGGCTCTACCACGGTATGGTTATAATCCGCGCCGCCCGGGAAATTCGCGCTCTTCAGGATACCCGGCGTTATTCCCTTTTCAAGCAGTTTTTCCACGGCTACGCTGGTCATGCTCCACATGATCAGGTTGCTGGCGATGCCGCTGGCAGCCGCGTAGCGCGCTTCTATGCCCGGCACTTCCAGCATGGCTTCCGCGGCGGGAGCGCAGTTGTCCAGCGCCAGGTCCACCATCTCGTACAGTCTCTTGCCGGAAGGATGCACGGGTTCCACCGACTTGGTATATTCCATGGACGTGAAGGCGATAACCTTTATGCCCATCTTTTTAGCTTCGAAAGCCAGATCCACGACATTTACCGTGCGCCCGGATACCGAGGACACGAACAGCAGGTCCCCGGGGCGCATATCGCTTAACTTAAGCGCGTACGCCGCCATGCCCCAGGTGGAAGTGTCCAAGTCGCTCCTGTCCCTCGGGCGGCCCAGTTTCTCAACGTTCATGTTCCAGGAAAAATGCTTGTAGAAGATGGGTCCGCCGCCCCTGTAGATGGAATCGTATTCCACATGGTGGGCAATGGCGCTCAGATATACGTTGCCGCCGTTTGCCACGGTGTCGGCGATCATTTCCCCGCCCTTGATGATGTTTTCCCGCTGAGTGGCGCGGACCTTCGCGATCAGTTGGTCAACGGCTTCGTTGTAACGATCCAGCAGCATGATTCTTATCCTCCTCAGTGTCCCATATAGAATATATGATCTTTATACTGTTTGAGCATCTTCTCGTTGTGCGAGTCGCCGCCCGCCACGTTCGCGCTCATGAACACCGGCGGCAGCAGCCCGTCCCCAAGCAGCAGTTCCACGCACCTGACCATAACGGAATTGAGTATCGCCGCGCCCACCGCGGTGGAAGTCGGCCCGACCTTTTCCGGCAGACCTTCCAGCGCCACGCTCCCGTCTCCCAGGCAGCCGCAGTTGTCTATGACTATGTCCGCGCAGTCCTTGAGCAGTTTGCCGGAAGGATGGCGCGACGGGTTGTGCCTGCCCGCCTCAAGGCTGGTGAGCGCGATGATCCGCGCGCCTTTCTCGCGGCAGCGCAGGGCGAAATCAATCGTTACGGTATTTCTGCCCGACACCGAGTGGATGATGACCGTATCGCCCTGTTTGATCGGGTTAAAGTCACATATCAGCTTCCCGTATTCGGGCAGGCGCTCTATCTGGCTGGTGAACGTGGCGGGATCCACGTCAAGGTTGAGCCCCGGCGCCTTTATGGGATTGATAAGCGCCATTCCGCCGGTACGATAGTAAAGCTCCAGCGCCAGCAGGCCCGCGTGGCTGCAGCCGAAAGCGAACAGATCGCCGCCGTCCTTAACCGTCTGCCGCATGAGCTGCGCCGCCTGTTCCATGTTCCCGAACTGGGTGCTCTGCACGCTGTCGATCACAGTTCTCAGATTGTCAAAGTATTTCTCCATGCCGTTCATGCGAATAACCCTCCCGCGTCGATTATCATGTCCGGGAACCTGTCCGCCAGCGTGAGCTTGACTTCCAGTTCACTCATGCCCTTTTCCAGCAGCCTCAGTGCCGGCCCCGCCAGCACGTGCTCAAAGCAGGGCGGTCTCAGGGTAAAGCGTTCGTCTATGCGCCGCATGTAGGCCTGGCAGCTTTCCCGCATGAGCGGATGTGCCTTCCACGCGCCGCCGCACAGCACGATCTCCCTTTCTTCAGTCGGCCCGAAGCGGGTTATCAGCGCTTCGATCTGCCTGCCTATATCTTCGCCCGCGCGCCTGAAAATGTCCAATGCCACTCCGTCGTTCGCGTAAGCCGCTTTGGCGACCAAAGGGACCAGCTTCGCCGCGATGGCGTAGGGCGCGGCCGATTTCACCACATACGGCGGCGGATACTTGTTGAGCGGTGTGCCGTAAAACTCGCTGAGCAGGTCCATAAGCAGGGTCTTTTCTCCCCAGCCGTTGGACTGGCGGCACACTGCCCTCATCGCCTGCAGTCCGATCCATACGCCGCTGCCCTGGTCGCCCATCACGGGCCCCCAGCCGCCTATGCTGCCGCTGACTTTTCCGTCCCGGATTATAAACACGTCAGAGCCCGTGCCGGAAAGCGCCAGCAGCCCGCTTTGCCTGCATGCTCCCGCGTACAGCCCCGCCACAGGTTCGGGTATCTGCCGGATGCTCTCCACGTCTGCCGTTTCACGCAGTTCCTTTTCGAACCGGTCCCTGTCCCCTATGAACACCTCGTCCACGCGCAGGGGCACGCTCAAAAACGGCTTGAGCTGCCCGACGCAGTCTGTTATATGCGCGGCAATATCCTCCGGGGAATTCTGGGTGATGTTCACTCCCCCGGACCTGGCTTTGCACACAAGACGCATATCGTCCGTATACATGACCGCCACGATTTTGCTGCCCCCGCCGTCTACCGCAAGATACATAAACCTCCGCGCGGCCAAATGGCCGCAGACGCATTATTGAAGGTTATACACTTCACCAATATTTTACAATAAACAGGTCTCAGCGTCAACATATACATATGAAAAACTTCCGTTTCAGGCAGTGGTCAGAACGCGGCTGCGCGCCTTTATCCCGCGGCGCCCGCCGTGTGTTTTATATTGACATATCGCCCTTTATCTGCTACAATCAATCCATCTGAACGTTTTATGATTTCTATATAAAACGCTCAACACGATAAGGAGGAAAAACAATGCGCAAAATTCTGGCTCTGTTGCTTGCCGCGCTCATGCTGGTAAGTGTCTTCTCCGCTTTCGCCGAAGGCGAAGAGCCCTTTGTCATCACCGTACACCTGCCCTACTACGGCGAGACCGAGCCCGTAGGCTGCACCGGTGAGGAAGGCAACCCGCTGCTCAAGGTCATCGAAGATACCTGCAACGTGGATCTCCGCATCACCTGGGCTCCCCAGGGCGACTACACCACCAAGTTCAACACCGTGATGGCTTCCACCGAGCAGCCCATGGTCATGGTCATCAACTCCGGTATCACCACCAACGCCAACTACCTGCAGATGTGCAAGGACGGCGCTTTCTGGGATCTGACCGACTACCTCAAGGGCAACGATTTCATCATGGAGAACCTCGCTTCCCCCAGCTCCCTGGCCATAACCTCCGTGGGCGGCAGGAACTACCTGTTCCCCTCCATGGCGGCGGCTGCCCGCGTAGGCATCCTGTACCGTGAAGACTGGATGGAGAACCTCAAGGCCAAGGGCATCGAGCTCGAAGTGCCCTACAACATCGCCACCTTCAAAGAGATGGTCAAGGCGTTCACCGAGAACGATCCCGACGGCAACGGCGAGGATGACACCATCGGCTTCGCGTACTGCGACAACAAGGACAACGAGCTGACCTACGCCGGCTTCAACACCCTGGCAGTCATGATGGGCGCTCCCAACTACTGGGGCTTCGATGAGGACGGCGAGCTGCTGCCCTACTTCATGTTCGACGAGTATTACGACACCCTGGACCTGTTCAACTGGATGTACGTGAACGGCTACATGAACAAGGACTTCGCCATCAACACCGATAAGCACGGCCCCCTCGCCAACGGTGTAGCGGGCTCCATGATCACCACCGCCACCAACCAGGCGGGCAACAAGTACGCCAACGCCAAGAACGTTGACCCCAACGCGAAGATCGCGCAGACCCAGGACTTCTTCACCGACGACGGCGAGCAGGTCATCAACTCCGTGCTGTCCGTGGGCGGCCTGGGCGGCATACTGATCCCCACCGCTTCCGTTAAGGACGCCGAGACCGTTCAGAAGATCATCGACTTCATCGTGCAGCTCAACGACGAGTGCGGCATCTATCTGGCTGTCGGCGTGGAAGACCTCCACTGGACCCGCCAGGAAGACGGCTCCATCACCGTGAGCGACGAGCAGAAGCAGCGCCGCGTGGATGACGGCTCCAGCGAAGCCTTCGCTTCCATGTTCCCGCGCCGCGTGCAGTCTCCGGACTACGGCCAGGGCATGAGCGCCACCCAGAAGATCACCGCTTACTCTCTGAGCATCGAGAAGTACTGCAAGGTCGACGAGGCCATCGGCTACATGAGCGAGGATTCCCGCGCCCTGCAGACCGAGATCGCCTACATCATTTCCGACGCCCGCGTAGCCTACATGACCGGTGAGATCGACATGGAAGGCTTCGCCGCCGCCATCGACCAGTGGCTCGCCGCCGGCGGACAGGAGATCATCAATCAGGTAAACGAAGCCTACGAAGAGGCGCATAAGTAATTCCACGCGCACAACGGCTTTTCATGGGCATGCGGAGCGCCGCGCCAGCGGCGCTCCGTTTTTAAAGCAGCCGCATCTCAGGTGCATACGGGCGTTTGCGCCTGAGATGCGACAGCGGCAGATAAGGAGGGATCTTTTTTGAGTGACAAAAGCGCTGTGATAAGGCAGAACACTCCAAACCCGCGCAGCGTAGAGGTGGTGGCGTACGGCGCCCTGTTTTTGAGCGCGGCAGTATTCCTGGCTGGCTTGGTTGGGATGGTCTTAGGCGGTTTCCTTAATCAGCTGAACGCCTGGGCGCTCAACAACACCGTCAGCGCGTGGCTGCTCATGTTCGTGCTGGGCGCGGCGTTCCTTGCCATATCCGTATACGTCGTCAAGACGAACCGCAAAGACCCCGCGAAACTCAGGCACATCGCGCGCTACAGATACATTTACCTGATGCTGATCCCCGGCGCGCTGTATTACCTGATATTCAAATTCCTTCCCGTGCTCAACCTGAAGATCGTGTTCCAGGTCTATTCCCCCACCCTGCAGCAGCAGGAGAGGGTCAGCTGGCAGGCTCCGCTGCTTATGAACTTCACCAGCTTCTTCTCAAACGTTTGGTTCTGGAAACTGCTGAGGAACACGCTGATACTGGCGCTGCTGAACATCACTTTCTATTTCCCCTTCCCCATCATAATGGCGCTGCTGCTCAACGAGATCAAGCACATGAGCTTCAAGCGCATAAGCCAGTCGGTGCTGTACCTGCCCCACTTCGTGAGCTGGACCGTGCTGGGTTCGCTTATGATAATGCTGCTGGGTCCCGAACCCAACGGTCTTGTGAACTCCATGCTCAAAAACTCGGGCAGCGACACCATACCGTTCATGATGAGCGAGGCCTGGTTCAGGCCCCTGTACATCATAGAGCTCATCTGGAAGGAATCCGGCTGGGGCACGATAATCTACCTGGCCGCGCTTTCCGGCGTGGACGAACAGCTTTACGAGGCCGCGGTCATAGACGGCGCGGGCCGCTTCAAGCAGCTCCTCCATATAACCCTGCCCTCCATACTGCCCACCATCGTGACCCTGCTCATACTGCGCATGGGCTCGTTCCTGGACAGCGGTTTCGACCAGATCTACCTGATGCTCAACTCCAGCAACCGTGAAGTCGCCACGGTATTCGATACATACGTGTACGACATGGGTCTGGCGGGCGTGCTCACATCGCCGGTAGGCACCACCAACTATTCTTACTCCGCCACGATAGGCGTGTTCAGGAGCGTGGTCAGCCTGGTACTCGTAATGGGCTCCAACGCGATCGCGAAGGCTGCGGGAGAGGACGGTGTTTACTAAATGAAGAAGAGCTTTACTCTCACATACGAGCAGATCCGTCAAAAGCAGCTTAAGCAGAGCAAAATACTGATCGTGGTAGGCATCGTGCTTATCGCCGTCGCCATATTCGGGCTGTCCATATTCGCGTCCGGTCAGCGGGACAAGCTTTACACCCGGCAGCTGCTGATCTCCCTGACCCAGAGTGCGTATACCACCGCCATCAACACTGACGACGGCGGCGCAAAGGCTGCCGGCGAAGACGCGAAGGGATACCTGCTCAATACCGTTGAAAGCACTGCTACAAAGCGCATAGCGCTGCTCAAAAACAAACTGGGCGAAACTCCGGAAGGCACGGACGCCGGGGCCGCCGACAGCGCGTCGTCCGTGAACGCGCAGATCGCCCAGTGGAACACGCAGCTCACTTTCATCACGGATCATATAAACGCTTCCATGGACGAAGCGGCCAACGAGAGCATCAAGGCCGAGATCACCCAAGCCAACGCGGAAGCGGCCAAAGCGCGGGAAAACTACACCGCCGCGGCCACGGAAAGCAGAAACGCGGGCAACAAAGTCACGAAGGGCAAGGGCAAGCTCAGCCGCGGCACCATGACCCAGCAGGAATACGACGAGCTCGTAAGCGCCCAGGCAGAGGCCGACAGGCTTAAAAACGCCGCCTACGAAGCCCAGACCGCCGCGGAGACGCGCCTCAAGGACGCGTATCTGTCCTCGCTTGAATACATGCCCCGCTTAAGCGCCTGGCAGAAGCTGTGCCTGACCCTCTCCTCCGCCGGCTGGTGGATCGCCTTGTTCGTGCTGGGCGCGGAAGCTGTTGTCATAGGAATACTGGTCATTAAAAAGGCCAAGTACAAGCCTTCCAGCCTGCTGATGGACGTTATCATCTACGATTTCTTCATAGTTCTGGGCACCGCGATGCTGCTGCCGCTATTGTACGTGGCGGTTGGTTCCGTGTCGTCCACGGGCCTCGCCCAGCTCAGATTCGGGAAGTTCGATATCTCTGCGTATAAGATGATCGCCCTTTCCAAACGCACCTTGAGGACGCTGGGCAATTCCTTCCTGATCACCATAGTGGGCACGCTGTTCAATATCTCCATCACGGCCATAACCGCTTACGGCCTTAGCAAGAAAGACCTGCCCGGACGCAAGTGGATGATGCGCCTGGTGGTGGTGTTCATGCTGTTCCACGCGGGCCTGATACCCGATTACATGCTGGTGGCCAATTCCCTGCACCTGACCAACACGTACTGGGCGATCTGGCTGCCCGTGCTGATCTCATCCAGCAACCTGATAATAATGAAGAACTTCTTCCAGCAGCTGCCCGAATCCATAGAGGAATCCGCGCGCATAGACGGCTGCAACGAGATACAGAGCTTCATCCACATCGTGCTGCCCATGTCCATGGCCTCCATAGCTACCTTCAGCCTGTTCTACGCGGTAGGCCACTGGAACAACTACCAGCGCGCGATGATCTACTTGAGCGACGACAAAAAGTACCCCATAACCGTGCTGCTCAGGCAGATCGTCATACTCTCCCAGGGCTCGCTCGCCGACGACGTCCAGCCGGATGTGCAGGTGTGGGCGCCGACTTCCTCGGTCAAGTACGCCACCATCATGGTGGGCACTATACCGATCATCTGCGTGTACCCCTTCCTGCAGAAGCACTTTACCAAGGGCGTTCTGATGGGATCCGTAAAAGGATGATCCGTATAACGGTATACATGGCGGCCCGGGATCGCGTGATTTCGGGCCGTCTTTGTATTTCTCCCCCCAATATGTGGCAAAATATAACACACCGGGCGCAAAATGTCCCGCCTTTTCTATGGACAAACGTGCCAAAAGGCGTTATAATAAGGAATGGTAGATTATTTACCGAATTATTATTTCGCAATCAATTTGGGAGGTTTTTCTTATGGTAAGAGTTGCAATCAACGGCTTTGGACGCATCGGCCGCCTGGCTTTCCGTCAGATGTTCGGCGCTAAGGGCTACAAAATCGTGGCCATCAACGACCTGACCAGCCCCGCCATGCTCGCGCATCTGCTCAAGTACGACACCGCTCAGAAGGGCTACTGCGGCGTGATCGGCGAAAACAAGCACACCGTTGAATCCAAGGAGCCCGTATTTGAAGAAGACGGCAAGACCGTGAAAGTCCCCGGCTCCATCACCGTAGACGGCACCGAGATCACCATTTATGCCGAGCCCAAGGCGCAGAACCTGCCCTGGAAAAAGCTGAAGGTAGACGTAGTGCTGGAGTGCACCGGCTTCTACACCTCCAAGGCCAAGGCCCAGGCGCACATCGACGCCGGCGCCAAGAAGGTCGTCATCTCCGCCCCCGCCGGCAACGACCTGCCCACCATCGTTTATAACGTGAACAACGACGTGCTCAAGCCCGAAGACAACATCATCTCCGCGGCCAGCTGCACCACCAACTGCCTGGCGCCCATGACCAAGGCTCTGAACGACACCTATCCCATCCAGAGCGGCATCATGACCACCGTGCACGCCTACACCGGCGACCAGATGATCCTTGACGGCCCGCACCGCAAGGGCGACCTGCAGAGAGCCCGCGCCGGCGCTGCCAACATCGTGCCCAACTCCACCGGCGCCGCCAAGGCCATCGGCCTGGTGATCCCCGAGCTGAACGGCAAGCTGATCGGCTCCGCGCAGCGCGTGCCCGTGGCCACCGGCTCCACCACCATCCTGGTTGCCGTCGTGAAGGGCAAGGAAGTCACCAAGGAAGCCGTCAACGCCGCGATGAAGGCCCAGGCCTCCGAGAGCTTCGGCTACACCACC
>JAFZLE010000230.1 GCA_017551645.1 Clostridia bacterium
AAAACCGAAGTAATGCAGTCTACCGCATCAGGAGCCAAACAGCGTAGCAGGCTCGAGGCGAGAACCGAACCCTTTGTGGTGCCCGTGGGAGAGTACATTATCGGAGAGGACATACCGTCCGGTGCGTATACCCTGACGTCCTCCGAAGACGCCACCATATACATATACAAAGATGGGAGCGTCACATACTACGACGATTCCTACTCCTGCGAGAAGCCTCTTTACACCATCGGCAAGGTCTCCCTCAGGGACGGCATGAAAATTAAAGTACGCTATTGCGAAATGACCTTCAGCCCCTACCGCGGCCTGAGTAACAGGAAGTGAAATATGACTAACGCTATATCGGACAGGTCCGTCATATTGCCCGAACAGAAAGTGCCCGTGCGCGGCAGCTGGGACGTTATAGTGGTCGGCGGCGGCATCGCGGGCATAGCCGCGGCGCTTTCCGCGAAACGCGCCGGCGCGGGCAGTGTGCTGCTTATCGAAAGGGAGTACGCCCTGGGCGGCCTCGCCACGCTGGGTCTTGTCACCATATACCTGCCCCTGTGCGATGGCAATGGCACCCAGGTGTCCTTCGGCATAGCGGAGGAACTGCTGCGCCTGTCCGTTTCCGAAGGGGCGGAGGAGCCTGTACCCGAGTGCTGGAACAGCACAGCAGACAAAGAGGAACGCTCGAGCCGCAGGTACGCATGCCGTTTTAACGCGCCTCTGTTCGCCTGCCTTGCGGAAGAGCTGCTAAGGGACGCATCCGTGGACATACTCTACGGCAGCCAGCTGTGCGCATCGGTCACGGAACGCGGCCGCGTAAGATCCGTCATATGTGCCGGGCGCGCGGGAGAATCAGGCGCTTACGAGGCGGACGGCTTCGTGGACGCCAGCGGTGACGCGACGCTGTACAAGCTTTCCGGAGCCGCGACCGTGGACTATTCCCCGGGCAACCGGCAGGCGGCGTGGCATTATACTTTAGAACAGGGCAGGCACACGCTGCGCACGCTCGGCATGGCTCCCGCGCCCGGGGAGCACGTTCCGGACGGCTTTGCGGGAATAAACGGCGCGGAGCTGTCCGCCGTGATGACAAATACCCACCGCCTCATTCAACAGGATTTCCTGGCGGGCGGCGGGCTTTCCGATAGCCATGCTCTCACCCTGCTGCCCTCCATTCCCCAGGTGCGCATGAGCCGGCGCATCGCGGGCAGGGCGCTCATGTCACTCAAAGACGAATTCAAAGTATTTGAAGACAGCGTGGGCCTTATACCCAACTGGAGAAAGGCGGGCCCCATATACGAGTTGCCCTTGGGCGCCCTGCGCTCCGGCATATCCAATCTGTTCGCCTGCGGCAGGATAATCTCCGCCGACGACTGCATGTGGGACATCGTAAGAGTGATCCCCTGCTGCGCCGTGTCGGGGGAAGCGGCGGGCATAGCCGCTGTCAGTGGCGGCTCGGCGGGCGCGGTGCAGGCGGAATTAAACAGACGGGGCGTACCTTTCCACATCGGACAGCTTTCGCTTTAAGGCGCATTATATATCTCAGGGAGGTCATTATGGCGGAATATCAGTTAAAGTACGGTTCGACCACGGCAACGGTAAGGCAAAAAGGCGCGCAGATAACCTCGTTCAAAGGCGCGGACGGACGGGAAGTCATCTGGCAGGCGGACCCCGCCGTGTGGGCGCAGCACGCGCCGGTGCTGTTTCCCGTATGCGGGTCGGTAAGGGACAACAGGATCAGGATCGGCGGCACGTTCTATCCCATGCCCAAGCACGGCTTCACCCGCGAGCCGGAATTCGAGCTGAACCATCTGGGCGAGGATTTCGTAGACCTGGTGCTCAAAGATACCCCGGATACCCGGAAAATGTACCCGTTTTCCTTCGCGTTCCACGTGACCTACCGCCTGTTTGAGGGCGGCTACACCACCACCTTCCTGGTGGAGAACCGTTCGGACAAGACCATGCCGGTATGCCTGGGCGGGCATCCGGGTTTCGCCTGTCCCATGGAAGAAGGCGCTGCGTTCAGCGACTATGAGCTTATATTCGACAAGCCCGAAAGCGGCATGATCTGCATGGCGCCGGACGGCTATCTTATCGACGGCGAGGAAAAACTGGCGGCGTTCACCGACGATCACACGCTGCCCCTGGACCACAGCCTGTTCGAGAAAGACGCGCTTTTGTTCGCGGGGCTTAACAGCCGCGCGGTAAAACTGGTACATAAGACCAGCGGCAAGGGGATATACTTCGAGTTCCCCAAAATGGAAGTGTTGGCGGTGTGGACCAAGCCCGGGGCGAACGCGCCTTATGTGTGTCTGGAGCCCTGGCATGGCATGCCGGGCAGGGTGTGCGACGGCGACGACTTTGAGACCAAGCCCTACGTGACCCTGCTAAGACCCGGCACGGTGTACACCAGCTGGTTCACGGCGAAGCTGATTTAGCTCACAGTTATGTTTTTGAAGTGGTCGGCTATGAAAAAGAGGTTGCTTATATATACCCTGGCATTTGGTATACTCATCGCGTTATTGCTTCCTTCCGCAGGAGAAGAATGCCATGACAAGGAGACGGCATACAGCACGTCTGTTGACGGTTGGCGGATAGAGTATACGCTGAGCGAGAACGGTGAAGCGACAATTATCTCTGCAGACTGGCTGTCAAACAGTCAGGTGTATGTGCCTGAAGCACTGGACGGTCATAAAGTGGTCGCGATCGGTGATTACGCGTTTCAGCAATATGATGGTTCCCCATACTACTCAAATGCGGAATGGGTATATATTCCTGCTTCAGTCACTTATATTGGCGCAAACCCTTTCAGCAACTGGTGTAGGCTTAAGGAGATAGTAGTCGATCCAGACAACCCACGCTTCAATGTGGTCGACAGCGCGCTTTACGACAATACTGAACAGCGCCTGATCGCCTGCCCGCTGACTGTCGACGGAAGCTTCACGGTGCGCGAGGGTACGAAGATCATAGGCGAGCTCGCCTTCGGCAGCGATGAGATGTGGGGCGGTTACCACAGCGCACTCAGTGAGATCATTCTTCCCAATAGCGTCGAAGAGATAAGAAAAGGCGCGTTCGAGCAAAGCCTTATCACGTCAATAAAGCTTCCGGCTTCGCTGAGGGAAATTGGCGAAGCGGCGTTTTATTGCAGCAGTCTGACTGAGATTTCTTTTAATGATTCCCTCACTCGTGTCGGCAAATACGCGTTCGGAAAAACAGACCTAAGAGAGGTCACATTGCCCGACAGCATCGAGCACATATCTTATACCGCTTTCGCCAATTGTTATGATCTCAAGGTCGTAAATGCCTCCCAGCGTATAAAAGAGATGCTTACCATACCGCCTGAAGATTGTTATGAGTGGAGAGTATTGGAAGACGGGAGCGCGATGATAACGGATGTGGTCATGCTGCCGGACGAATTCGTGGTCACGATACCTGATACGCTGGACGGTCACCCCGTCACTGCCCTTGGGGATTTTGCTTTTCGTTATGCCGACAATGTCAATTGGTACGACAGCGTCACGACCGTGGTTATCCCCGCCGGCATTAACTCTATTGGCCTAAATCCTTTCAGCGGATGCGAACACGCCATAACCGAAATACTTGTCGACCCCGCAAACGAGTGTTACGAAAGCGTGGGCGGCATACTGTACGACAAGCAGAGAAAGGCGCTGATAAGCTATCCCATCGCCGCCGCGAGCTATCAAAGAGGCGAGCAGTATATAACTGTCAAAGCAGACACCCTGACTATTGACGGATATGCTTTTTGCCAGGGTGCATACTCATTTGGTCCTGTTTCCAATGAAAGCAAACTGTACATCACTTTGCCGGAAGGGCTCCGAAAAATCGATTACGGCGCGTTCAGCAATCTTGAAATAGGCAGTATCAACATACCATCCACCATGGAAGAGATCGGCGAAAGGGCGTTTTATCACGCCTCCATAGACAATATCACTATCGCCAATGGTGTAAAAACCATAGGCAGGGAAGCGTTTGCAAACACTTTTATCGACAGCCAGATAGAAATACCTTCAAGTGTTGAGACCATTGCTGAGCGAGCCTTCTTTTCAAGCTGGCTAAACGGGATCAAGTTTAATGAAGGATTAAAGTATATCGGCAGCCTTGCATTTGCAAATTGCTGGACTGTGGATAAAGCTGACCTTCCCGAAAGCATAGAATATGTGGCGTTTGATGCTTTTGAATAATTGCTTCCCCCCATTTATAAACACAAGCCCTCCGCGAAACTTGCGGAGGGTTTGTGTTTTGTGA
>JAFZLE010000231.1 GCA_017551645.1 Clostridia bacterium
ATTCCCAGGCGACCAGGAAGACATCGACGGCGACAGGGACTTCGCCGTGCAGGCGGTCAAACGCGGCTACGCTGCGCTGGCCATAGAGCAAAGAGCCTTCGGAGAGTGCGGCGGCACCGAAAAGGGCCCCGACTGCTTCCAGCCCGCCGTTCAGGCGCTTATGCTGGGACGCACGCTGATCGGCGAGAGGTGCTGGGACATCAAGTGCGTGCTGGAAGCGGTGTTCGGCCTGTTCCCGGCGATCGACAGCTCAAAGGTCGCCCTGATGGGCAATTCCGGCGGCGGCACCACCACGTTTTACGCGGCGGCGCTGTATCCGTTTATAAGCGCGGCCATGCCCTCCTGCGCGTTCTCCGGTTACCTCCCCTCCATAGGCGCCCAAAGACATTGCATCTGCAATTATGTACCGGGCATTATGAAAGAATTCGACATGGCGGAACTGGCGGGCCTCATAGCTCCGCGGCCGCTGGTGATAGTAAGCGGCCTGCACGACGGCATATTCCCTGTGGACTCCGCGAAGGAACAGTTCAGTATCGCCCTTGAAAACTACTACGCTCCCCTCGGCGCGCGGGACAGCCTCCGCCACGTCATAGGCGCGCAGGGGCACCGCTTTTACGCCGGTGAAGCCTGGCCGGTATTCGAAGAAGTGACCGGCTGGAACAGGAGCTGATATGACTCCCGCAGAGCGCGCCCTGGCTGTATACCACCGTCAGACTCCCGACTATGTCCCGTTCACCATATACGAGACCAAGGTCGTGGGACGGCCCTACGAAAAGGAACTGATGGACCTGGGCATCTGCTGCATACGCCGCCTGGAATCCTTCAGGATCGTGCAGGAAGGCGATGTCAAGGTCGAAAAAACCAGGACCGACCTGCCTAACGGGCATTACCTGCTGCGCATCGTAACGCACACCCCTTTCGGCGACCTGACCAAGACCGAGGAGTACGACGATATCACCGTCTGGACCCACGAGTACCCGTTCAAGGACGAGAGCGATTACGATAAGCTGTGCTATCTGTACGACAATCAGAAAGTCGTCCCCCGCTACGGGGAGCTCAGGGCGGACGCGGACGAGAACGCGAAAAACGGCAGCGTACTGGTGCGCACCCATCTCCCCCACGAGCCGGCGTCGGACCTGCTGGGCTACATAATGGGCCCGGAAAACTGGTGCTACGAGTGGATGGACAACCGTGAAAAGCTTGTCGAGCTTACAGACCGCATGCGCAGGGCGTACAGCCTGACGTATCCCATCACCGCCGGCGATCCCTTTGAGATAGTGAACCAGGGAGGCAACCCCACGCCGGAGATAATCGGGCGTGAA
This sequence comes from Clostridia bacterium, assembly GCA_017551645.1. Classification (GTDB taxonomy): domain Bacteria; phylum Bacillota; class Clostridia; order Christensenellales; family Aristaeellaceae; genus RUG14130. The sequence continues at coordinate 1,323 of JAFZLE010000231.1, forward strand.
GGCTACCGCATTTTCTACATGAGGGAATACGAGGACGCCTACCGCTTCATCCATCCCGCGGGCAAGCTCCTGGGCACCCACCTGGACGCCTGCAACGCGCCCATCATGGACCTGATCGCCGAGGCGAAACTGGATTACATCGAAGCCTACGATCCGGTCATGAGCCCGGGCGTATATGAGGCGACGCGCATATTCGGCGACAAGCTGCTCTCGCTGCACTTCCCTTCTGCCTGGCAGACGCACGACGAAAAACAGATCGTAAAAGACGCGATCGGTCTTATCGAGGCCGCGAAGGACCCCGCGCGCCTGATAATCGGCATTACCGAGGACGCGCCCATGGACCGCTACTTACCCATAGTGCGGGGCATAATGACCGGGATACGCGAATTCGGTCCCCTGAAATAAGCAACGAGAAACTCTCAGGAGGTCACAAATATGGCCGGATCGACCAAATTTTTAAAAGACTGCGCCGCGTTCGCAAAAGAGCGCTCCCTGAACGTCATACGCGTTTCCGAAGCGCGGGGCGGCGGAGAGATACTGACCGCCGAGATCATGCCGGCCAGCCCCTGCCAGGACGTATATTCCGTGGCCAAGGCCTTCACCATGACGGCGATTGGCCTGCTGTACGACAAAGGACTGCTGAGAACGGACGACAAAGTTTGCGACATCCTTTCGGATGAGCTTCCCGAAAGCGGCATGGACGAGCGCTGGCGCTCCTCCACCGTGGAAATGGCGCTTACCCACCGTCTGGGGCTGCCCGGCGGCTTCCTCGACATAGACGTCAGCCCTTCCTGGGAGTTCACGGGGGATTTTCTCAATTACCTTTTCACATACCCGCTGGCGTATGAGCCGGGCACCGAGTCCCGCTACTCCGACGGCGCGTATTACCTGCTTTCCCGCATAGCCGCGAAGAAAGCCGGCATGGCAATGGATGACTTTCTCTGGAAAGAAATGCTCCCCAGGCTTGACGTGCGCGAGCTCGCCTGGAGCCACTGCCCCAAAGGGCATCCGATCGGCGCCACCGGGCTGTACGTCCATTCATCGGACATGGTCAAACTGGGGCTGGTATACCTGAATAACGGTCTTTACAAAGGCAGGCGCATACTGTCCGAAGAATGGACGCGGCTGGCGCTCGAAAAGGAATTCGCGCTCAATCGCTACGGGCAGAAGGGCACTTACGGCAAGGGCGGCATGTACGGACAGGAATTGCTGGTGGTGCCTTACCAGGACAGAGTCATAGCGATCCAGTCCTTCAGCGAAGAACCTGATGAGTTCAATGATTTTGTCGGGAGGAGTTTATGAACACCGATATAAGCAGAGACAACATCATCGCCCTGGCGCGCCGCGCCTGCGACACCCTTATGGCGAAGTTCGACGCGCCGAAACTGCCTCCCGTGGGCCAGTTCCACTACCATCAGGGCGTATTCCTGTCCGGCATGTGCCAGGTGTGGAAGCTGACCGACGACGACAGGTATTTCGATTACATCCGCCGCTGGGTGGATTCCTGCGTGCATCCGGACGGCAACATCGTGGGCTTCAATCCCGGACAGCTGGACGACCTGCAGCCCGGCGTGCTGCTGTTCCCGCTGTACGACCGTACCGGGGACGAGCGCTACCGCTTGGCCATGGACACGGTGGCGTACTATATGTCCCATACCGCCACCAATCCCGAGGGCGGTTTCTGGCACAAGGCGTGGTACCGCAACCAGATGTGGCTGGACGGCCTGTATATGGCAGGTCCGTATATGACCGAATACGCCGTGCGCTATGACCGCCCGGACATGATAGACCAGGTGGTATTTCAGGCGAAACTCATGCGGGAAAAGACCCGGGACGACAAGACAGGGCTCTGGTACCATGCCTGGGATTACGAAAAACGCCAGCCGTGGGCCGATCCGGTCACCGGCAGGTCCCCGGAGTTCTGGGGCCGCTCCATTGGCTGGGTGCCCGTGGCGCTTTTGACGGACTGCGAACTGCTGCCTGACGGAGAGGCAAAGCGGGCGCTCTCCGCGCTGGCGGTGGAACTGCTGCGCGCGCTGCTGCCCTGGCAGGACGGCGCCTCCGGCCTGTGGTACCAGGTGGTCAACAAGGGCGACCGGCCGGAAGACTGGCTGGAATCCTCCTGCACCTGCCTGTACGCCGCAGCCCTGTGCATGGCCGTAAGGCAGGGGTTCATGGAGCATGACGTGCTCAAGCCCGCCTTTAAGGCGGTAAAAGGCATTTTCGAGCGCCTGGGCGAGGATGAGAACGGCCTGCTGATAGGCAATGTCTGCGTAGGCACCGGCGTGGGCGACTATCCTTTCTACTGCGCCCGCCCCACCAGCACCAACGACCTGCACGGCGTAGGCGCGTTCCTGCTCATGTGCGCGGAAGCCGCCAAAGCGGTATAATCCGCCCGTTTACATAAGTCGCGGCAGCCGGCTTGTAAAACCCGGTTGCCGCTCTTTTTTTCACTTCCGCGAGCGCAGCTTGACTTTACACGGTCTTAATGCTATACTGTATCGGTCAAAATAACAATACAGGGGGATATCGTATGAAACGGTTTTTAGCGCTCATGCTCTCGCTGCTCATGGTTTGTTCCATGGTGCTCGCGGCCTCGGCCGAAAGCGTACAGGACGCCCTTGAAGCGGCCAGCAAAATGACTGACGAGGAGCTCTACGCCAAGGCGAAGGAAGAGATCGCCAAGGGCGCCCAGCTCAACTTCTACTCCACCACCTCCTTTGCCGAGAAGGCCGCCGCCAACTTTATGAAGGCGTATCCCGAGCTGGACGGCAAAGTGATCTACGCCGAGATCGACGACGGCGAGACCTACACCAAACTGACCAACCAGATCGGATCCGGCGTAAAGGATTCTCCCGACATGGCGCTGGTCCAGAACGGTCCCGACCTCAAGGTCAACCTGCTGGAGGACGAATTAAGCTTCAACTACTTCCCCGAGTCCTTAATGGACGTGGTGCCCGAAAAGTACCAGGAGCCCACCGTGGTGACCTTCATCAACTCCCTTATGATCTATAACAACAAGGAAGGCTCCGTGGGTGTGACCAACGTGTGGCAGCTGGTTGAAGAACCCTGGAAGGGCCGCGTGTTCTTCAAGGATCCCACCAACGAGACCGTTAACCTCAACTTCCTTATCATGCTCACCAGCCCCGAGTGGACCGAGAAGCTCACCAAGGCGTATGAGGCGTATTACGGCAAAGCCTGGGAAAGCAAGGAGTTCGCCAGCGCTTCCTACCAGTGGATCGACGGTTTCCTGAAGAACGTGAACTACACCTTCACCTCTGCCTCCAAGATCGCCACTGGCATCGCCTCCGGCGCCGCGGGCAATATGGGCGTATTCGTATTCTCCAAGCTGCGCAAGGTAGCCGACGAGGACCGTCCCAACCTGACCGTGCTGCAGTTCGAGAATGACGTGGACTGCTTCTCCGGTTTCATGTACAACATCTACGCCACCGTGTGCTCCGACACCGACTGCCCCTACACCTGCGCGCTGTTCATCAACTGGCTGCTGAGCGAGGGCGGCTTTGCGGGCGAAAAGAGCTGGAACTCCAGCCAGGGCTACTACAGCCCCAACACCACCATAGAGAAGCCCGAAGGCCTGGAGGACGAAAGCTACATGTACTGGGCCGACAAACTGGTGTTCGAGGACCTGGATTACATCGACGGTCTGGGCGCGGCGTATGCGGACATCTACCGCTTTATCAACGTGCGCGTAAGCAAATAAGCGCTGTGCGCGGCGGGGGTAAAAACGCCCCCGCCGTTATTATTTTACCGCCGCCGCTTCATCTCCGGCGGCCCGGGAGGGTAATAATATGAAAGACACCCGGCAGGATCTGAGGCGCGAACCCCTGTATTTCAGGGCGAAAGCGTTTTTCTCCAAGCCCGCCAACCTGATACTGCTGTTTTTCCTCGCGGTGCTGGCGGCGCTTTCGCTGGCGCCCATGGTGACCATGCTCACCAACATGTTCAAGGTGCACGCGGGCACAGAGAGAAAGCTGCTGCGCCTCAAGGTGGGCAGCCTCACCCTTAATCACTTCGAGATGCTGTTCAGGGATTACGAATGGGGCAAGGCGAATTTCTGGATCCCCCTGTTCAATTCCCTGATAGTCGCCTGCGGCGCGGGGCTTTTGGGCATACTTATAGGCGGCACGGTGGCCTGGTTCGTGACCCGTTCCGACCTTAAATGCAAAAAGTTCATATCAGCCGTGTTCGTGTTCCCCTACATGATGCCCGCCTGGACGCTGGCGCTGTTTTGGACCAATATGTTCCAGAACAGCAAGGTTGGCGGCGGAGTGGTAGGAATGGTGGAGTCCCTGCTGGGCGTGTGCATGCCGGAATGGTTCGTGTTCGGACTGTTCCCCATGATAGTGGTCATAGGCCTGCACTACTCCCCCTTCGCCTATCTGCTTATAGGCGGCATACTCAAAAACATGGACGCCACCCTGGAAGAGAGCGCAACCATACTTAAGGCGAGCCGCTTCACCATTATCCGCCGGGTTACGGTGCCGATAATCATGCCCGCGGTGCTGTCCACCTTCCTGCTCATTTTCTCCTCCGGCTTTGCCAGTTACACGGTGCCCGTGTTCCTGGGTTCCGCCACCCGCACCTTCACCCTCTCCACAAAGATGCGCGCTCTCATACAGGCGGGCTACGAGGGGCAGGGTTACATAATCGCCTTTATTTCCATACTTCTGGGTACGCTGATACTTGGTATAAACCAGTATTTTACCGGCAAGCGCAAAAGTTTCACCACCGTCACGGGCAAAAGCGGCCAGGTGTCACTGGTCAGGCTCAAGAGAGCCAACTGGCCCATCTCCGCGCTGCTCATATTCCTTACGCTGTTCTTCGCCATAATGCCTCTAGTGTCCTTCGCACTGGAAAGCGTGATACGGCAGCCCGGCAACTACTCCCTGTCCAACATGACACTCAACTTCTGGATAGGCACGGAAGCCTCCCAGTTTGAGACCGGCATGCCCAGCGGCATACTCATCAACTCCACCATGTGGGCAGGCCTGGCCAGGCAGGTGGGCCTGGCGCTGGCAGTAAGCATGGTGGTAGGCACCTGCGGAATGCTGATCGGCTACGCCTGTGTGCGCAGAAGGGGCAGCTTCCTGTCCCGGGCGGTGGAAAACCTGGCGTTCTTCCCCTACCTTATGCCCGCGATGGCCTTCGGCACCATATATCTGGCGGTGGCCACCAGCGGCGGCTTCAAGTGGATGTACGGCTCCTTCTTCCTGCTGGGGCTGGTGGCGGGCGTCAAGTTCCTGCCCTTCGCCTCCCGTTCCGGCGTTAACTCCATGATGCAGATATCCCCGGAGATCGAGGAAGCCGCCACCATTTTCGGTGTGCCCTGGGTCACCCGCATGGCGCGTATACTCTTCCCCATACAGAAGAGCGCCATCATATCCGGCTACCTGCTGCCCGTTATAAACGTAATGCGCGAAGTGGCGCTGTTCACACTGCTGGTGCCCTACCCGCGCTACCTGCTCACCACCATGCTGTTCTCCTTTAACGAAACGGGCTACTCCCAGTACGGCAGCGCAGTGACACTGCTGATAATAATGATAATCATTGGCATCAACTCGCTGGTGAACAAACTGACCGGCGCGTCGTTCGACAAGGGAATCGGAGGTTAAGCACATGCCGCAGATCATACTTGAACACATCAACAAACGCTTTGACAAGTTCGTCGCCGTAGACGATCTGAACCTGGTGATCGAGGACCGGGGCTTCGTTACGCTCCTGGGTCCCTCCGGCTGCGGCAAGACCACCACGCTCAGGATGATAGCGGGGCTTGAGACCCCTACCTCCGGCCGCATACTCATAGACGGAAAGCCGGTGTACGACTCCGAAAAGGGCATAAACCTGCCTCCCAACAAGCGCGATATAGGCTTCCTGTTCCAGAACTACGCGCTGTGGCCCCACATGACGGTGTACCAGAACATCGCTTTCGGCCTGGAAATGCTCAAATGGGACAAAAAGCGCATACAGGAGCGGGTACAGGAGATGCTGAAACTGCTCAAGATCGAGCAGTTCGTGAAGCGCTATCCCGCCGAGCTCTCCGGCGGCCAGCAGCAAAGGGTGGCCATCGCCCGCACGCTGGCTCCCAGTCCCCGGGTGCTGTTCATGGACGAGCCCCTTTCCAACCTGGACGCCAAACTGCGCGGCGAGATGCGCACTGAACTCAAGCGCCTGCATACGGACACCAACTCCACCTTCGTGTACGTGACCCACGACCAGCTGGAAGCCATGACCCTGTCCACCCGGGTATGCCTTATGGAGACCGGCGTGCTGCAGCAGTATGCGCCCCCGCTGGAGATCTACAACCGCCCCGCCAACACCTTTGTGGCGGGCTTCGTGGGCAACCCCACCATGAACTTCATCCCCGCCAGGGTGCTCTCCCGCCGGCAAAACGGCCTGGAACTGAGTTTCCTGGGCCGTGAGGCGCTGTTTGAGACCGCAAACGCGGGCGAAGTGGGCGAAGACGCCATACTGGGCGTAAGACCCGAATTCCTGCCCATAAGCCCGAACGGCGCGCTGGAAGCGGCCATCTATTCCACCCTGCCCGCGGGCATGGAGACCACCGTAAAAGCCAGCTGCGGGGACACCATGCTCACCAGCGTGGTGTTCGGCTCGGTGGACTACGAAGTGGATTCCAGGGTGCGCATGGACATAGTGGGCAGCGACATAATGCTGTTTGACAAGGCTACGCAGAAAGCGGCTGCTTCCGGCAGGGTCGTTTTCCCCGGCTGACAGAACGAAGCGCGCCCGGCAGCGGGAAGCGGATCTTTGGACATACGGAGGACAAAAGCGGTGCTGCTTACAGAACCCACTATGGAATACGCCCGCCAGATCATGGAATACCGCCGGGCGTTTCTTGACAGCGGCGAATCCATGGACGGCACCAGCAGCCTCAGGCGGTTTGACGACCCCGGAGACTGGATCGCGCATACGGCAGCACTCGGGTGCCCGTCTTCGGTCCCCGGCGGGCATGTGGCGGCCGCGCAGTTCATTTTCGTCCGGGAAGAGGACAGTAAGATCGTCGGCATGATCAACGCCAGATACTCTTTCAACGAGTATCTGGCGAAGTTCGGCGGCCACATCGGTTATTCCGTGGCGCCCGACGAGCGGCGCAAGGGGTACGCCACGCAGATGCTCAAAGCGCTGCTCCCAAAGTATAAGGAGCGCGGCATCACAAGGGTTCTCGTGACCTGCCTTAAGGGAAACGAGGGCAGCCGCAGGACGATACTCAACTGCGGCGGGGTATACGAGTCCACCGTATTTGACGCCGAGCAGGAAAAAGCGGAGATAGAAAGGTACTGGATCGATCTGTCCGATTGACGCACGGTCCCGCTGCCTAAAGAGGCCTGAGCACGCGAACCACACAAAACTCATATCGATGTATATTTATAGTAGACACATAGACTGGGTGTTTTTTGACATAGGCTCCACGCTGGTAAACGAGGAAAAGGCGTACGCCCACCGTATCAGGGACATGATCCGCGGTACCCCGGTAACGTTTGACAGCTTCGTTGAAAAACGCGACCTGTTCGCCAAAGAGGGCTTAAACGGCGAACAGAAGGCGATCGAGTATTTCGGGCTCACCAAAACGCCGTGGCACAGCGAGGACGAAGTGCCGTTTGACGACTGCGCGCAGACCCTTTCGGCGCTGTACCGCAAAGGCTACGGGCTGGGAGTGATAGCCAATCAGAATCCCGGGGCGAAACAGCGCCTGGATGCCTGGGGGCTTGGCAGGTATTTTGCCGTGATCGCCTCCTCCGCGGAGATGGGCGCGGCCAAGCCGGACCGGGAGATATTCCTGCGCGCCCTGGCAATGGCGTCCTGCCGGCCTGAAAACGCCGTTATGGTTGGCGACAGGGCGGACAACGACATACGTCCCGCGAAGGAGATAGGCATGCTGACCATTCAGGTCACGCGGGGCACAGGCGTTTACCCGCCGCCCTCCGATGCGGCTGAGGCTCCCGACATTACCGTAGGCAGCCTGAAAGAATTGCTCAGGTATCTGTAAAGGAATCGCCCCGCGGGCACGAAGCCTGCGGGGCGGTCTTATATGCTTTATACGAGGCGCGTTATTCGTCCGCGTCCGGTTTGCCGGCTTCCCAGAACGCGATGGCTGCCGCGGCGGACACGTTCAGGGAATCCACTCCCCGCCGCATGGGTACGCATATGGTCCTGTCGCACTTTTCAAGTGCCGCCGGGCTCAGCCCCTCCCCTTCGTTGCCCAGCACCAGGGCGGGTCTGGCTATATGCCTGAGGGCTTCAGGTCCCTCCGAGTTTTCGGACAGCGCCAGAGCGCACAGGGTGAAGCCCAGGCGTTTCAGCGCGTCCGCGCCGCCCTCACTCAGCGCGGGCAGCCGTGCCCAGTGCAGGCGGAACACCGATCCCGTGCTCACCCTTGCCGCCCTGCGGCTCAAAGGATCGGAGCAACCCCCACACAGTATCACCGCTTCAATGCCCAGCGCCGCCGCGCTGCGGAAGACGGCGCCCAGGTTGGTCTCGTCCCTTACGTCTTCCAGCACCGCGCAGCTTTTCGCCCCATCCAGCGCTTTTTCCGCCGGGACCGGCTGCGGGCGGACCATCTCGCACAGCACTCCCCGGGACAGCTCGTAGCCTGTAAGCCGGCGGATTTCTTCGTCGGAAGGCGTGAATA
>JAFZLE010000025.1 GCA_017551645.1 Clostridia bacterium
ACTGGCAGGAAAACTGGAAGAGAGCTTCCCCCGCGCGCAGATACGTTTTATAGAGGTGCGCTCTTTTTCCTATTCCATGATGGGTGACAGCCCCGCTTCGGACGGCGATATATTTATCATACCGTCAGAAAACGCCGGGGAATACTCCGAGTGGTTCGGCAGCCTGCCGGGTGAGTTGTTCGCTTCCGCCGGCAGCGATGCGGCGCCCCTTTCATCCTACGTTTTCTATTACGGAGACAGCGATTATATGCTGTTCTACTCCGCGTCTTCCGTTCACACCGGGAGCAGTGATTCTTTGGCTTTTGAGCTTGCCGACCTGCTGAAACAGAATTAAAGAGGTGCCCCATATGAAGCGGCTGTTCGTGTTGTGCCTGGCGCTGTGCCTGTGTCTGCCCGCGTTTTCCCTGGCTGACGGAGATCTGTATGTGAAAAACATAGGCGCCGTGCCGGACGATTTCATCTTCGGCATGGATCTTTCCTCTGTTATATCCCTTGAAAGCGGAGGCACTCGCTTTTACGATTTTGACGGGAACGAAACGGACATATTTTCCCTGCTCAAACAAAACGGTATCACCCACATTCGCGCCCGGCTGTGGAACGAGCCCTACGATTCCAAGGGACGTCCCTACGGCGGCGGCATCTGCGACCTGGATACTTTGACGCAGATCGGCATTCGAAGCACGAAAGCGGGGCTCAAACTGATAGTCGACTTCCATTACTCCGATTTCTGGGCGGATCCCGGCAAGCAAATGCCTCCCAAGGCGTGGGCGGGCATGAGCGCGGAAGAGAAAGCCGCGGCAACGTACGGGTTTACCCTGTCTGCCCTGACCGTACTCAGGGAGAACGCCATAGACGTTGGCATGGTGCAGATAGGCAACGAGACCAACGGACGGCTGTGCGGCGAAAATGACTGGCCCGGCATCTGCCGGCTCATGGCAGCGGGGCTCAAGGCAGTCAGGGAAGTTTATCCCGAAGCGCTCGCTGCCCTGCACTTCACCAATCCCGAAAACGGGGCACAGCTCAGGTACTTCGCGAAGCAGCTGGACCTGTACGCCCTGGATTACGACGTGTTCGCCACCAGCTGGTATCCCTTCTGGCACGGCAGCCTCGACAATCTTGCCGCGGTGCTGTCGGATATAGCGGATGCCTACGGCAAAAAAGTCATGGTCATGGAGACCTCCTATCCATACACTGCCCTGGACAGCGACTTTTCCGGCAATACTGTCAGCAGCAACGCCCTGGACGGCTATCCCTTCACCCCGCAGGGGCAGGCGAATATGATAGCAGAGCTTGCCGATACGCTGATAAACCGCACCCGCTCAGCCATAGGGCTCGTATACTGGGAAGGCGCATGGATCACCGCGGGAGGCGCCGATTACGAAGAAAACCTGGCTCTGTGGGAGAAATACGGTTCCGGATGGGCAACACGCTTCGCCGGGGAATACGATCCTGACGACGCGGGGAAGTATTACGGCGGCAGTGCGGTGGACAACCAGGCGTTTTTTGACCCCGCCGGACATCCCCTGCCCTCGCTGAGAGTTTTCAGGCTGCTCAGGGAAGGCGGCGCGGAGGCACCCCTCCACGCAGACGCCTGCGAAAACGTTTATGTGAGCGCGGATATCAACGCCGAATTCCGGCTGCCGGAAAGCGTCAGCGCCGTGATGAACGACGGCTCCAAGAAAAGTATACCCGTGGCCTGGGATACTGACGACGCGGGGCTGGAAGCGCTGCGGCAGAAAGGCGCGGGCACTTACGAGATACATGGCACCGCCCAGGGCATGACGGTCAGCTGTTTCCTGACGCTGGAATACCATAACCTCCTGTCCAATCCCGGCTTTGAGGAAGGCGACGCCCACTGGCAGTTCACCGACCTGGGAAATACCCAGCAGCTGTATGTGGAAGATAAGCCCAGCGACAGCCTAAGCGGCTCGAAACACGCGCATTTCTGGAGCGCGAAGACTGATTCCGTGCGCTTTACGCTGGAGCAGGATATAGAGGATCTGCCGGAAGGCAAATACGTGTTCGGCATATCTATCATGGGCGGCGACGGGGGCAAAACCGATATATACGCCTACGTGAACGTGAACGGGGAGACCGTCGCCAAAGTGCCCATGAAAATCAGCTACTACAACGTGTGGGATACCGAGACCACGGAAGCATTCTTCGTGCCGGAAGGCGCCCGTGTTACGGTGGGCGTTTACGTCGCCTGCCAGGGCAGCGGCAACGGCGCCTGGGGCAAGCTCGACGACGCATTCGTGAATTCCGCGCGCTGAATTTGCCTTTTGGCTCAAATAACCGTGAAAAATCCCTTGAACACGGCAGTACAATAGTGTATAATTAAGTTACTATGGTATGAGGTGAGGTTTATGCGCCGTCTTGTTTCGCTTATATTGAGCATACTTATGCTGTTCTCCCTGTGCACCCTGTGCCTGGGCGAGGGAACGCAAGCGCCCAACGATAAGGAAGAGACCGAAGAAGTCATCTACCACCACTTTGTCAAGTGGCACTGGCACGGCAACGGCACGCACCTTAGCGTGTGCGATTTTGACGACTGCAACTACGTGCGCGTTGTCCCATGTTCTTCCCTTACGGTAGAACACGACGGCAAGACCCTGACCTTCTGCCCCATTTGCGGCCATTATACGGGCGGCAGAGGCAACTCCGTATGGAACAGGGTGTGGCAGACCTGGGACTATTCCTCATCTCCGAAGGGCGATTTTTCCACCATACTCTACACCCGCCCCTTCGGCGGCGAGAGCAGCGTGCTGTTCTGCGCGTCCCTCGTCTTCCGTTACGACGGCGCGCCCACGTATTTTGACGGGTATACCACCTTCATGTTCGGCCTGAGCGGCCCCAACCGCGCGGCTTACACGCAGGCAAGCGAGATTAACGCTTACCTCACCAACGGGGAGGAGACCATACCCGTGGAGACTGAATATATCCCTTCCCTGTACGCTCTTCAGCTCACCATTCCCGCAGGCAGCTGGATGCTGGTGGTGGAAGGCAAATAAACGCCGATACAGTACAGGACCCGAACGCGGCAAACGTTCGGGTCCTGTTTTGTGTTTTCCAGCGGCGGCCTGTTTATTTAAACAAGGTACAGCCCGCCTTTCTGAAGTTCTCGACCAGCCTGTCAAGCTGCGCGTCCGTGAGCTTGAACTCCTTTTTCAGGCATTCCCGGCACAGATAGTCCTCCCTGGCGCGGTTTATGAGTTTTTTTGTCAGTCCCGCGTCATCCGGGGTGACCTTTCCCCCGCAGACAGCGCACTTCACGCCTTAAAGGTCTTGGCCAGCGCCACCACGCAGGAACGGGGAGGCACGACCATGCTCACGTATTCCAGATACTTGCCGGACAGTTCGCCGATCACCGGCGTAAACTCAAAGCCCATGCCGCTGGCGGCGGTCAGACCCACGTCGGTAAAGCTCAGCGACATATCCCTGTTCATTTCCGAGAAATTGACAAAGGCTACGGCATAGCCTTCCTCCAGATGCCTGAAGACCACCAGCTTGTCTTCCCTTTCCACGTTCCCCAGGAACATGGGCTGTCGGCACTCTTTATCCTGGTTTATGGAGATGAGCAGCGGGTTCGTGACGAGCTTGAGTATCTCGTCGTCCATTTTCCTTATATCGCAGCCAAGCATCAGCGGCACGCCGCACATGCACCACAGGGCGAACTGGCTCTGGTAGTCACCCAGCGTGCAGCCTCCCACGCCCACGTTGCCCTTGCCGTACATGCCCACGGTAAGCATATCCATGTCGTTGAAGCACTGGGCGGCGGACTGGGAAAACCTGCCCATCTGGGAGATGACGATCTTTTTGAAGCTTTCAGGGTTGTCTACTATATCTCCGGTGGAGCGGAACATATGGGCGCCCGTGGCGCGTATCCAGTTCCACACGTCTTCGGTGCCCCACTGGCAGGCGGAGAACAGTATGTCACGGCCGGATTCTTTGAGCGCCATGCCCATGCGCCGGTACAGCAGCTCGCCTTCTATAAACCGCGGATGGTAGCAGTAGTCATATTTAAGGAAGTCTACGCCCCACTCCGCGAAAGTCCGGGCGTCCAGATACTCGTGATCGAAACTGCCCGGATAATCCGCGCAGGTGCGCTGTCCCGCGCAGGAGTACATGCCCAGTTTAAGGCCCTTTGAATGCACATAATCGCTCAGCGCTTTCATGCCTTCCGGGAATTTCTTGGGGTCAGGCACTATGCGGCGGGTCGCTTTGTCTCTTTCCTTCAGGCTCCAGCAGTCGTCGATGACCACATATTTATAGCCTGCTTTGTCAAGTCCCTTCTCCACCATGACGTCGGCGGTCTGGCGGATCAGTTCACTGGAAATATTCTCTCCGAAAGTGTTCCACGTGTTAAAACCCATAGGCGGTGTGTTTACCAGCATGACAGAAACCTCCCTAGTGTTTGTTTACGCTGTAATTATAGCCCATGTCCGGGCGGATTTCAAGAAAAAACAGCGCCTGAGCGCTGTTACGGTCTGAGTTTTTCAAGCCAGGCGGTAAACCTTTCTTCCGGTTCCACCTCAAAGCGCATGCGTTCTCCCGTCACCGGGTGGTCAAAGCCGATCACGCCCGCATGCAGCAGCTGCCCGCCTTCCACATTGTACGGCGGCTTCTTGAAACCGTACACCGGGTCGCCCAGCACGGGATGGTTAAGCGACGCCATGTGCACCCTTATCTGATGAGTGCGCCCGGTGGTGAGCCGGCACTCGATAAGGCTGGCGCCTCTCAGTTCTTCCAGCACCCGCCAGTTTGTCACGGCGGACCTGCCTCCCGGGACTATCGCCATTTTTTTGCGGTCAGTGGGATGCCGGCCTATGGGCGCGTCCACTTGGCCCTCAGTTTCCCTGAAATGCCCGCACACTATGGCCTTGTATATCCTCTCCACGCTGTGTGCGGCGATCTGTTCGGACAGGCTCCGGTGCGCCAGGTCGGTCTTAGCCACCAGCAGCAGCCCGCTGGTGTCTTTGTCTATACGGTGGACGATGCCTGGACGCTCCACTCCCCCCACCAGGCTCAGGCTGCTCAACGCCGCCAGCAGCGCGTTTACAAGGGTGCCGTCGGGATTGCCCGCGGCGGGATGCACCACCATGCCGGAAGGCTTGTACACCACCGCGAGGTTCTCATCTTCGTATACGATTTTCAGGGGAATGTCCTGCGGGAGTATATCTGTGGGCTCAGGCTCAGGCAGCGTGAATTCCACCCGGTCTCCCGGCTTTAGCTCATACCCCGCCTTGGAGCGCACGAGCGCGTTCACGCTTACCAGTCCCTGCTTTATAAGCGTTTCCGCCCGGGAACGGCTAACGGACGCGTTTTCGGAAATGAACACGTCCAGGCGCGCGGTTTTGTCAGAAACAAGCTCCATCTAAGCGCCTTCCTTCCCAAATATGCAGGAAACACAAAACAATATCAGACCCAGCGTCACGCATACGTCCGCCAGATTGAACGCGGGAAAGCGGATAAAATCCAGACAGATCCAGTCTGTGACCCAGCCGCACGCCAGCCTTTCGTACACGTTGGCGGCGCCTCCCGCCAGTGCCGCAGCCAGACAGCCTGCCCCAAACGCGCTCAGGCGCCCGAACAGCACGTACCCCGTCAGCGCGGCGAGCGCGATCATGCCCAGTATAAGCGCGACGGCGGGCACGTTTGAAAGCAATCCGAACGCCGCGCCCGCGTTACGGCTGACGCGCAGCGACACGAGCCCCCGGATCAGCACGCCGTCTCCCCCGTACAGGCTCACCAGATGTCGCGACAGAGCTATCAGCGCGGAGAGTATCACGAACACGGGTATCGATACCCGCAGGTTTTTTTTCTTCATCTATCCAAACAAACACAACAACACCCTCTGAGCCTTCGGGCCCAGAGGGAGCCGCGTTAACGCGCTGATGTCGCTTTATTCGTGAGAATACAGGGGGCTGTCCTTAAGCAGCTTCGCCTGCTCGTCCACCAGGGCGGAGAAGTTCTTGTGATACTCTTCCCCAGCGTTTTTGAGCTGCTCGTAATCCTGACGGATCTCGGCAAGCTTCTGCTGGCTGGCGGCTTCCAGGTTGGCAGCCTGCTCTTCCGCGTCGGAAACGATCTTGCGGGCCTTTTTGCGGGCTTCGTCGATGGTCTCGTCCGCGATGCGCTGCGCGGAGATCAGGGTCTCCCTCAGCGTGGTCTCAAGATTCTTGAAATAGCTGGGCTCGTTGAAGCTCACGCCGTCTTCCTTTACCACGGGGGCGTTCACGACCTGCTGCGCCTTCTCATCTGCCTCAGCCTTCTGCTTTTTGAGTTCTTCAAGCTCGGCTTTCAGGGCTTCGATCTGCTTGAGCAGGTTCATATTGGTCTCGCCCAGTTCCTGGGTCTGATCCGCCAGCTCGTCAAGAAAATCTCCGACCTCGTCCACATCGTATCCGTTTTTGACGATGGGGAACTCCTTCGCTCTGATGTCGTTATCGGTAATAGCCATATTGTCCATCCTTTCGGTGTATATTTTTATTTCAACGCGCTGTTACGCGCGGATGATCACCTGAAAACCAGCTTTATCAACCAGGACAGCAGCTCGCACAGCACTACTGCGACAGCCGGGGAAAAGTCTATGCCCGTAGCCGAGATCGCTCCTTCCATGGACCTCTGTATGGGAAACAACACCGGGTCAGTCGCTTTTTCCAGCAGATAGTTCACCTTTCCGCCCTCGCTGTGGGTGAGCCTGAGATACAGGTGCACGATCACCCGGAGTATCACCAAAAGCTCGATCAGGGAGATTATGGTGATGAGGATGCGGGGTATAGCGCTTATAGAGAGCCTCGCGCCAAGTGTGATCATATCAGTACCTCCTCTCTATATGACGGGACATGTTCACGTTCACGTTCTTGGGGGCAATAAAATACGTGTTGTCGGTGATCTTCCTTACCTTTGCATTCAGAGCGAACGCCGCGCCTGCCAGCGTGTCTATTATCCGCTGGGCGGTAAAATCGTCGGTGCCGTCAAAGTTGATCACCGCGCTGGTGCCGGCGATTATGTCCTTTATGACCTCCGCGCACTCCCCCAGCTGGCTGATGTAGTAGACCATGGTGTCGGGACGGGACACGGGCTTTGCGCCGTCCTGCCGGAGCTGTGCGGACGGGCTGCCCGTCTTTCGGGTAGTCTGCCGGGCCTCGCGCCTGGCCTGCTGGCCCCTGGAGCGGGCATACGCGTCCTCATA
>JAFZLE010000232.1 GCA_017551645.1 Clostridia bacterium
GCCAGGGAGAACGCCATTGAGGCAGGCATAGGCTTTGAGGCGATAAACGTGGAAGCGGAAATGGAAGCGCTCGTGAGGCGCCCGTTCGTGGAAGCGTACCTGAGCGGCAGGACACCCATGCCCTGCACGCTGTGCAACCGGGAAGTCAAACTGCCCGTGCTGTTCAAAGCGACGGCGACCTTCGGAGCAGAAAAAGTTGCTACAGGGCATTATGTCAGGACCGACGGCGAAAGGCTGGAGATGGGCAGGGCGGAGTGCGACCAGAGCTTCATGCTGTCCAGGCTTACGCAGGAGCAGGTATCCGGACTGCTGCTGCCCCTGGGCGAAATGAGCAAAACGGAAGTAAGGGAGCTCGCCGCGCGACTGGGCTTCACCTGCGCGTCGCGCCCGGATTCCAGAGAAAACTGTTTTATAAGAGACAGGGATTATACATCATATATTGAACAGAGGTGCGGGGATATGCTCCGGGGCGGCGGCGACGTGCTGTATGAAGGCAGAGTGATCGGCAGGCATGAGGGCATATACCGCTACACTGTGGGGCAGAGGTGGAAAACCGACATAGGCGAAAGGCGCGCGTACGTAAAGCGCATAGACGCCGGCGCGAACACAGTGGAACTGTGCCTGTGGGAAGGGCTGTTTACGCACTCTGTCCGCCTGTCAGACGTGAGCTTTATATCCGGCAAGGCGCCCGCGGGCGAATTTGACGCGGCGATACGCGTTAGGCATACCAGATGGGAGACGCCCGAGTGCCGTATCCGCATGGAAGGGGACATGGCGTGGGTGGAAACCTTGTCTCCGCTCAGGGCGCCTGCGCCCGGACAGAGCGCCGCACTGTACTCAGGGGACATGCTGCTGGGCGGCGGAACGGTAGAAGAATGTTAACAGTATCTTCATAATAAGATTATGTAAAGTACTGGAAATTGGACAAACGCTGGTGTATAATATTTTACTGGTTCTACCTGCCCGCAGAAACGGTGTCGATGCGGCTGACCGCTTGCGCGGTTTTCGACCACCTTTCTATATACAGGCAATATTTCGGGGCGACGCCAATAAGCCCCGGAGCGTTACAAGTAATTTGGAGGTGCTTAACACAGATGGCACGTATCGCAGGTATCGATCTGCCCCGTGAGAAGAGAATCGAGATCGCCCTGACGTATATTTACGGCATCGGCCGCAATATCGCCGACGATATCATCGAAGCAACCGGCGTGAATCCTGACACCAGAGTCAAGGATCTTACCGAAGCTGAAATAGGTAAACTGCGCGACTACATCGACCATCACGTAAAAGTGGAGGGCGATCTTCGCCGTGAAGTTTCCATGAACATTAAGCGCCTGATGGAAATCGGCTGCTACCGCGGACTCAGACACCGCAAGGGTCTGCCCGTACGCGGTCAGAACACCAAGCAGAATGCCCGCACCCGCAAAGGACCCAAACGTCAGGTTGCCGGCAAGAAGAAGGCTAAGTAAGGCTTGTGTCCGATTTAATCAGGAGGAAGTAATTTATGGCTAAGGCACTTAAAAAGGTTTCGCGTAAAAAGCGCGAGAAGAAGCTCGTTGAGCGCGGTCAGGCGCATATCCGTTCTTCTTTCAACAACACTATAGTGACCATTACCGACCTTAACGGCAACGCCCTGGCGTGGGCCAGCGCCGGCGGGCTTGGTTTCCGCGGCAGCAAGAAGTCCACTCCCTTCGCGGCGCAGTCCGCGGCCGAGACCGCGGCGGGCAACGCTCGCGAGTTTGGCCTGAAGACCGTTGAGGTTTACGTAAAGGGTCCCGGCGCTGGCCGTGAGGCCGCTATCCGCTCCTTGCAGACTGCGGGCCTTGAGGTCACCCTGATCAAGGACGTGACGCCCATCCCCCACAACGGATGCCGTCCGCCCAAGCGCAGAAGAGTGTAACAGGAGGAACGACTTAATATGGCAAGATATACAGGTTCTGTTTGCCGTCTTTGCCGTCGCGAAGGCTGCAAGCTATTCCTTAAGGGTGACCGCTGCTACGGTCCCAACTGCGCTCTTACCAAGCGTCCCACCCCTCCCGGAGAGCATGGTCAGGCCAGAGCCCGCAAGATGAGCGAGTATGGTCTCCAGCTCAGAGAGAAGCAGAAGGCCAAGAGAGCGTACGGCGTACTGGAGAACCAGTTCCACAGCTACTTTGAGAACGCCGCCAACCAGAAGGGCATCACCGGCGAAAACCTGCTTATCACCCTTGAAAAGAGGCTTGATAACGTGGTTTACCGCGCGGGTTTCGGTTCTTCCAGGGCGATGGCTCGTCAGCTGGTAAGACATGGTCATGTGCGCGTAAACGGCAAAAAGGTCAACATCCCCTCCTACCTGGTGGATGTGAACGACGAAATCTCCATTCGCGAGAAGTCCGCTCAGAGCGATTACTTTAAGGGACTGCGCGAAGGCACTGGCAAGCCTGTTCCCAAGTGGCTCACTCTTGACAGCGCTAATCTTAAGGCTATTGTTTCCGCTCTGCCCGCCAGAGAGGATATCGATCTTACCATTCAGGAGAATCTCATCGTCGAGCTCTACTCCCGTTAATCAAGCAGCGTAGTTTGATGTACCGCATACGGGCCAAGAGCCGGTTTGCGGTGACCACAGGACACAGTTCCTGCCGGAAAAAGGAGGATAAGCCGAGTGATAGAACAAATGGACAAGCCGGAAATCAAAATACTGCCTACCGAATATCCTGAAAAGTATGGTAAGTTTACCGTAAGTCCCCTGGAGCGCGGTTTCGGCCAGACCCTGGGCAACGCGTTAAGGCGCGTGCTGCTCAACAGTCTGCCCGGCGCGGCCGTGACCAGCGTGCTGATTGACGGTATACAGCATGAGTTCTCCACCGTTCCCGGCGTAAGGGAAGACGTGGCGGAAATCATACTCAACCTTAAACTCTTATCCGCCAAGGTTTACACCGATCAGGTCAAGACCATCAGCGTGGACGCCTACGGCCCCTGCGAGCTCAAGGCGGGCGATATAAGGACGGACGACGAAGTTGAGATCGTCAATCCCGACCTGCACATCGCCACCCTGTCCGAAGGCGCGCATCTGGCCATGCAGATCACCATCGAAAAGGGCAGAGGCTACGTTTCCGCCGAGCGCAACAAGCAGCTGGCGCTGGAACGCCGTCTTCCCATGGCGATCGGTGTGATACCGATGGACTCCATCTTTACTCCCATCCGCAAGGTCAGCTACACCGTAGAGGACACCCGTGTGGGACAGGTGACGGACTTTGATAAGCTCACCATCGAAGTGTGGACCAATGGTACCATTCTGCCCAAGGAAGCTCTGGCTTCCGCCGCGCAGATACTGACCAACAACATGAAGCTGTTCATTGACCTGACCGTGAACGTGGTGAGCGTCAATTACAACGAGCCTGAAGTTGACAACCGCGACAAGGTGCTTGAGATGACAATCGAAGACCTTGATCTGAGCGTGAGGGCGTTCAACTGCCTGAAGCGCGCGGGCATCAACACCGTGGGCGAGCTGGCTCAGAAGAACCAGGAAGACATGATGAAGGTCAGAAACCTTGGCAAAAAGTCTCTGGAAGAGGTAGAACAGAAGCTGCAGGCGCTGGGCCTGAGCCTCAGGACTACCGAGGAATAACCCTAAGATTATTTAGTCCTGTCACACGACAGGGTCATCAAGGAGGAACCGATAATGGGAAATCGGAAGCTTGGACGTCCGACGAACCAAAGAAAGGCTTTGCTGCGCAACCAGGTGACCAATCTTATCTGGTACGGCAAAATTGAGACCACTTTGGATCGCGCAAAGGAAGTAAGATCTATTGCCGAGCGTCTTATTACCGTTGCCATTCGCGAATGCGATAATACCGTAGAGGTCAAAAAGACCACCAACAACGAAAAGGGCCAGACCGTTGAGCTGACCGTCGTTAACGATACTCCCACCCGTCTGGCTGCCCGCCGCAGGGTCATGGCTTACCTTTACCGTATGCCTGTCATGCAGGGTAAGGACGAAGAAAAAGAAGACTATCTCGCCCGCAGGAAGAACATCAAGCACCCCGTGGTGGAGAAGCTCTTCAGGGAGATCGCTCCCAAGTACAAGGCCAGAGCGGCTGAAAAGGGCCAGGGCGGCGGATATACCCGCATCGTCAAGATAGGTCCCCGTCGCGGCGACGCGGCCGAAATGGTCTATCTGGAGCTCGTCTGATAACACATACTGATTTATACTCACAACAAACAAACACAAACGCGGCCGGCAGTTAGTCAGCCGCTTTTGTATTCTTTGGAGGGGCTGCCATGCTGGGGCTTAAAAGGGGCATCGTCGTGCTGTGTCCGCATGAGAAGGAATGGGAGACTGTTGCCGCGCAGACGATCTGCTTCCTGAAAGAAGCTTTTGGGCCGAACGCCGAAGACATACGGCATGTGGGCAGCACCTCCATAAGAACCATCTGCGCCAAGCCCATTATCGACATCGCGGTGCACGCCCGGGATTTTGACTGGTTCATACATGAAAAGGACTCGATTCTGCCGTACGGACTGCAATTTCGCGGGGAAGACATTGAAAGGGAGATACTGTATGTGATCGGTGAAGGCGACTTCATCACGCATCACATACACATCTGCCGTCCGGGAAGCGACGAATGGAAAAACTACCTGCGGTTCACCGGTTACCTTAACGCTGTACCGGAGGCGGCTGGGGAATATGAGACCCTTAAAAAGCAGCTCGCGGAGAAATATGCCTTTGACAGGCCGTCTTACACGATGGGCAAGGAAAAACTGATAAAAAGGCTGCTTGCTGAAGCGGCGCAGTGGGAGAAAACGATATGAAAAGAGTTTTTGCCGCCCTGCTCGCGGTCGCGCTGTGCGTTTGCCTGTGCGCCTGCGGGAATATGATAGATAGTAAGGAATATATCATAATAGTGACGGATGAACAGGGCAGGGGAGTCGCGTCTGTAAAGCTTGACATCTGTACTGATACTACCTGCACCCTGTTCACGACCGACGAAAACGGGGAAGTAAAGCCCGGGATACAGCCAGGCGATTATACCGTGCATCTGCTGAAACTGCCGGAAGGATATTCAAAAGACGCGCTGGAAAACGAATACAAACTGACAGCAACGGACAATAAGCTTGAA
>JAFZLE010000026.1 GCA_017551645.1 Clostridia bacterium
ACGGCTTGTTGGCAGGCAAGCTTAAGGCTTATGCCGATGCAGCCGCTGCCGCAGCACAGGTCCAGCGCTTCAGGGCTTTCAAAGCGCTTAAGCTCGCGAATCGCCCACTCGCACAGGGTCTCCGTGTCCTGGCGGGGTATCAGCGCCCTCGCGTCTACGCTGAAAGGGTGACCCATGAACCAGGCCTCGCCCTCCACGTACTGCTCCGGCTCCCCGTCAATGCGGCGGGAAAGCATGCCGTCCAGGCGGCAGATCTCTTCCTCCGTCAGGGGTCTTTCAAACAGAAACCGCAACTGTCCCGGCTGCGTGCCCAGCACGCTGCACAAAAACAGACTTGAGTCTGTTTTATAGTCCTCGACGCTCGCCTCCCGCAGCGCTTCCGCCGCTTTGGAGAACCACTGTTTCGCCGTCACGCTTCGGTGCTCTCCGGCTCAGCTTCCCCGGCAGCTTCCTGCGGGGCTTCTTCGGGATTTTCATCAGGAGCCTCTTCGGAGGCTGCTGCCGGCACTTCTTCCGAAGCTTCCGCCGGAGTTTCCTCGGCGTAGTACTCCTCCGGCAGAGGCTTGTCCATGCCCAGCGCCGCTTTAAGGGACACCAGCGCCACTTCCAGCATGCTGTCGTCGGGTTCCTGGGTGGTCAGATGCTGGGTCATGAGCCCCGGCCACTTGAGTATCTTCACTATCGCCGTGTCTTTGGCTCTTCCCAGCGCCTTTAATATCTCATAGGAAATGCCCGCCACGGGCAGCACCATGAGCAGCTTCACAAGGAATCCCAGAATGAAATTGTCCGTGATGCTCTTGGGCAGTATCACGTTCAGGAGCACCGCCACTATCAGGCTGATTATCATCACTATCACCAGGAAGCTGGTGCCGCACCTGGGGTGGAAGCGGGTATACTTGCGGGCGTTCTCCACGGTGAGTTCGTCCCCGTGCTCGTAGCAGAAGATGCTCTTGTGCTCCGCGCCGTGGTACATGAACACGCGCTTGATCTCCTTTAAGCGGCTGGTCAGGTACACGTAGGCGATGAACAGCGCGATCCTGATGAGCCCGTAGCATATGGTGAGCCACGGGTCTCCCATCACCTTTTTGAGCAGCCACATGCACACATAGGGTATGCCCACGAACAGCGCCAGCGCCATCAGCACCGCCAGCACCACCGCCACGGCCATCACCACTTTTTCGGGGTCGGTGCGGAATATCTGCGCCAGCTTCTTCTCAAAGCGGGTGGGCTCCTCGGTGTCCAGCCCGGCCATGTCCGCGCTGTCGGTCAGGGTCTTGACCCCGTCATACAGCGTCACGCCGAAGTTGACCACGCCCCTCACCACGGGCAGTTTCATCCATTTATGCTTTTTCCCTATCTCACGGTTGGGGCGGGTGGCCAGCGCCATTTTGCCGTCCGGCTTGCGCACGGTGACGGCCTGGCAGGCGGGGCCCTTCATCATGACGCCTTCCATGACCGCCTGGCCTCCCACAGAGGCACAGGTCGACGGATAGTCGTTTTTCCACCATCTGACAAAGCTTTCCCTGAAACTCATGTTCATTCTCCGTATATATGCTGTGGCTGTAAAGCCCTTATCACAAAAAACAAGCGGATCCGAGGCGTCAAAGCCCGATCCGCTTATCGTTTTCGACGCGCCCAGCCGAATTATCAGATACCGTAGCGCTTCTTGAACTTGTCCACACGTCCGCCGGTGTCGACGACCTTCTGCTTGCCGGTGTAGAAAGGATGGCACTTTGAGCAGATATCAACGCGCAATTCTTTCTTGGTAGAACCGGTTTCAAAGGTCTCACCGCATACGCAGCGCACTATGGCTTTGCCATAAGCGGGATGGATGTTCTCCTTCATCTTTCTTCCCCTCTCTTGCACAGACTCGCAGTCCGTACAAACCGGAGTGTCGCCCGCATGAGCCTGCGGCATCCGGTGTCGTCATGCTGAGGGATATTATAACACGGCCCGTTTCCAAAATGCAAGCCTTATCTCCCCGTTTAATGTTATTTTTACCTGATAGGAGCCGCGGGCGCCTTCTTCCCCGCCCCGCTGGCGGCAGAACGGGTTTTTCGTGTCCTCTCTCCCGTTTCTATTGCGTTTCCCGGCACGGGATGATAAAATATCCTGGGAGGTGCGTATATGAGCGAGATTCTTGAGATCATCATGCTGCTGTGTTTCGGCGCCAGCTGGCCCATCAACCTGCATAAAGCATGGAAGAGCCGCAGCGCCAAAGGGCAGAGCGTATTGTTTTTATGCCTTATCGACATAGGCTACGTGGCGGGCATCGCCGCCAAGCTCACGTCCAAAAGCTTTATGGCGGAGTTCTCCCGGAAATGGTACGTGCTGTGCTTTTACGTGCTCAACCTCACCATGGTCACCCTGAGCATAGCCGTATACCTGCGCAACCGCCGGCTGGACGCCGCGTCCGGCAAATAGGCAATAAACTCAGTCGGGGCATGTCCCCGGGCAAATAATCCGTCAAGGAGGATCATCCATGACATTCGACAAGTACGTCCAGCGCTTTCTGGGCAAGATCGAGCAAACACTGGAGCTCTACGGCCGCCACATCTTCACTCCCATACTTAAAGTGGAAGACGTGCTGGCGCTGGAAACGGACGAGCATCTGCGCCGTCCCCCCTCCCCCGAGACCATGCGCCCCATAAAGGACGGCGAAAGCTGGGGCAGGGAGTATTCCAACATCTGGCTGAGCGCCCGTGTGCGCGTGCCCGAAGCGGCTTCGGGGCAGACGCTGTGCGCGGTGCCGGAAGCCGACGCCGTGGAGATACTCTGCTTTAAAAACGGCAGCCCCCGGGGCATAATCAACAGCAAGAACCGCTTTATTGGCGGCAACCACTCCGTGATGTTCGTGGACTACGCCGCCCGCGCCGGGGAAGAGATAGACCTGGCTTTCGAGTGCTACGCAGGCCACACTGTGCTGGGCACCCAGCCCCGCGAGGGCATCGACCTGGACGAGGAGCACGTTGACCAGGCGAAGTTCTGCCATGTGTATAAGGGACTTAAGCTGTACGTGCTGAACGAGACCGTGAAAAACGCCGTGTTCGACCTGTCCTGCGCCCTGCAGATGGCGCGCCTGAGCGAAGACAACTACGCCTCCCAGCACGCCTACGAGTGCCTTAAGGACGCCTTCCCCCACATCATACAGGAATTCGTGGGCACGGGCGGGGAAGAGATCACCGAGTCCTGCCGCAAGGTATCCCAGGCGCTCAAGCCCCTGTTCGGTTCCTCCAAGGGCGATTTGAGCCGGGGCGAGATCTACGCCATAGGTCATTCCCACATGGACACCGCCTGGCTGTGGCCAGTGAGCGAGACCGTGAGGAAGTGCGCCCGCACCTATTCCCAGGCGCTGTACCTTATGGAAAGGTACCCGGACTACAAATTCATACAGTCCTCTGCCCTGCACCTGGACTGGATGCGCCGCTACTATCCCGACATATTCGAAGGCATCAGACAGCGCTGCAAGGAAGGCCGCTACGAGCCCAACGGCGGCGTGTGGGTGGAGTGCGACTGCTCCATCACCGGCGGCGAGGCAATGGCGCGCCAGTTCATCTACGGCCAGAATTTCACCCGCAAATACCTGGGCTACACTTCCGATTCCTTCTGGCTGCCGGACACCTTCGGCTACAACGCCGCCATACCCCAGATAATGCTGGAAAGCGGCGTAAAATACTTTTTCACCACCAAAATGAGCTGGAACGACCTGAACACCTTCCCCGCGGGCAGCTTCGTGTGGAAGGGCCTGGACGGCAGCAAGGTGCTGTGTCACTTGAACGCCACCCACTCCGTGCCTGACCCCAAGACCGTGACCGAGAACTACGCCAGGGTGCTGGACCGGCGCACGGAGAATTCCCGCTTCGCCGCGTACGGTTTCGGCGACGGCGGCGGCGGGCCCACCTTCGGCATGCTGGAGTATCTCGAAAGGGTCAAGGGCATGGAAGGCCTGCCCAAAGTGGTCTCCTCCACCGCCGGCGAGTACATGCAAACCCTGGAAGCCCGCAAGGACCGCCTGCCCACCTACGACGGCGAAATGTACCTGGAGTTGCACCGGGGCACGCTTACCAAGATGAGCGAAGTCAAGCGCAACAACCGCCTGGCGGAGATCGCGCTGCACGACCTTGAGCTCATGTACGCCCTGAACGGCAAGCCCAAGGACAAGCAGCTTGAGGAATAC
>JAFZLE010000233.1 GCA_017551645.1 Clostridia bacterium
AAAAAAACAGGGCGGAAGCTTAGATTCCGTCCTGTTTTTACGTGCGGCTGACGAGACTTGAACTCGTACTCCTTGCGGAACACGCCCCTCAAACGTGCGCGTATGCCGATTCCGCCACAGCCGCATGAACATTACTATTATAGTCGCTTCGGTGGCCTTTGTCAAGGACCAACGCGCGGGGAAGTTTTAATTTTTGGAAAAGGGCCCGCGCGCCGGGGCAAAGAAAAACGGCGGATGACCGCCGTCAAATGTATTCTATATCCGCGCCCAGGTGCCTGAGCTTTTCGTCTATGTGCTCGTAGCCGCGCTTTATGTACTCCACGCCGCTTATCTCGCTCACGCCTTCCGCCATGAGCGCCGCGACCACCAGCGCCGCGCCCGCCCTCAGGTCCGTGGCGGTCACCCGGGCGCCGTAGAGTTTCTCCACGCCGTTTATCTCGGCGGCATTGTTCCTCAGGCGCACGTCCGCGCCCATGCGGTTAAGCTCGTCCAGGTAGCGGAAGCGGTTCTCGAATATGGTCTCGGTCATTCTGCCGCGCCCCCAGCCCACGGTCATCAGCGCGGTAAGGGGCTGCTGCAGGTCGGTGGGGAAGCCGGGATACACGGCGGTGGTCACTTCTATCATGCGGTGGTCGCCCACGCTGCGCACGTGGATCACGTCGTCCTCGCTCTGCACGTCCACGCCCATCTCAAGGAGTTTCGCGGTGAGGCTCTCCATGTGGGTGGGGATGGTGCCGCTCAGATACACGTCGCCCTTGGTGGCGGCGGCGGCGATCATCAGCGTGCCCGTCTCTATCTGGTCCGGTATCACCCAGTACTCGTCGCTGCCGTGCAGCACCGGAACGCCCTCTATGCGTATGGTGTCCATGCCCGCGCCGCGGATCTTCGCGCCCATGGAATTCAGGAAGTTGGCGGTGTCGACTATGTGGGGCTCACGGGCGGCGTTGAATATTGTGGTGCGGCCGGGGGCCATCACTGCGGCCAGCATGGTGTTTATGGTGGCGCCCACGCTGGGCACGCGCAGATACACGTTGCTGCCGCCGAAATCACCGGTCTTTTCGGCGCGTATCACGCCGCCGGTCGTATCTACCCTGGAACCCAGGGAAGTCAGAGCGTTGACCGTAAGGTCGATGGGGCGGTTGCCTATGTTGCAGCCGCCGGGAGTGGGCACTGCCGCCCGCCCCATGCGGTTCATGAGCGTGGGCACAAGGTAATAGCTGGCCCGCATGCGGTTGACCATCTCGTCCGGCAGCTCGAACCTGTCTATGCCCCGGGGGTCCACCCGCATGGTGCCATGCTCAAACTCCACCTCCGCGCCCAGATACCTGAGTATCTTCACGAAGCTGTATACATCGTCTATGTCCGGCAGGTTGTGTATCACGGAGGGACTGTCCCCCAGTATCGCCGCGGGGATGATCGCCACCGCCGCGTTCTTGGAGCCGCTGATCGGCACAGTGCCTTCCAGCTTTGCCCCGCCCCGGATACGCAGAATTTCGCTCATCAGGTTGATTTCTCCGTGTGTAATAAACGCGCCGCAGAGACACGCCTTATATATTATACACAAAAACAGCCATTGTTCAAGCGATTTAGGTTAAAGCGTGATTAACGCGCCAAATGTTCATAAAGAAGTAACATTCGGGTGATATAATACACATCATAATGGAGCGGTGTGCCCAAAAATGCCTTTGAGGGGGCGCCGCCCGCGGAGGAACGCTTGATTATAGACCTGTCCTGCCCCGTGGAAATGCGCGGGTACGAGCTGCTTTACGACGACCTGGGCCGCGCCCGGGCTTATATAGACCTGTCCAACGTGTCCGACCACACATTAAGCGCCTACCGGGCCACCGCCCGCTGGAGCGTGGACGGCACGGACCTTGCCCAGAACGACTATGTGAAGGTGGACTCTCTTGAAGTCCCCCCGGGCAGCAATTTCCGCCTTATGCTCTCCGCCGCCGCGCCCCTGCACGCGGACCGGCTGGAAATGTACTTTTCCGACTGCGAGTTCACCGACGCCGGGCCCTGGAAGGCGGAAAGCGGAGACCTGGTGGACGTGGGCGAGACCCACACACTGCAGGGAAAAGAACTGGAGCGGCTCAAAAAGCGGGCGGGGGACGACGCCATCATTTACCCCGAGACCCAGGACCGTTTCTGGAGATGCGTGTGCGGACGCATCAATCCCCTTACGGAAGATGTGTGCGCCCGCTGCCGCCGCGCCCGCGAGACGGTGCTCAAGGACCTGAACGCGCGGGAAATGCGCCGCCCGGGGCAGGAAAGGCGCGCCCGCAAAGCCCGGCAGGAGGCCGCCGCCCAGGCCAGCGCCCGCCCCATAGAGCCGGAAAGGAAGATACGCTTCTACACCGCGATAATGGCGTTCGTGACCGTGGCGTTCCTCGCGCTCGCCGCGATACTGGCGTTCGCCTGACATCTCACCTGTCTCCCTCGCGTAAACAGGAACGTGGAAGCCAAAGGCTTCCTCTACGAATGCACCAACTGTTTACCGTAGCGGAGCCCTTTGG
>JAFZLE010000234.1 GCA_017551645.1 Clostridia bacterium
ATGATCGGTTACGTCGGCGCTTTCACCTATGCCGAAGTTATCTCCGGTTACACCAGCTTCTTCCTGGGCGCCAGGAGCGTATGCCCCGACGTCATCATGAAGGTGCAGTTCACCGGTTCCTGGTACGACGAGGCTGAGGAAGCCAACGCCGCCAAGGCCCTGATCGCCGCCGGCTGCGACCTGATCAGCCAGCACGCCGACTCCATGGGCGCTCCCTCCGTGTGCGAAGCCGCCAACATCCCCAACATCTCCTACAACGGCTCCACCGTGGACGCCTGCCCCAACACCTTCATCGTGGCCAGCCGCATCGACTGGGCTCCCTACCTGACCTTCGTTTGCGAGAAGGTCGCCGCGGGCGAGAAGTTCGACTATGACTACACCGGCACCATCGCGACCGGCTCCGTCAAGCTGACCGACGTCAACACCGCCGCCGCTGCCGCTGGCACCGTGGAAGCCATCGAAGCCGCTACCGCCGCTCTGAACGACGGTTCCCTCAAGGTGTTCGCCACCTCCACCTTCACCGTGGAAGGCGCCGAGCTCACCACCTACCTGGCCGACGTTGACACCGACGACGCCTACACCGGCGACACCGAAGTCATCATCGACGGCGAGTTCTCCGAGAGCACTTTCCGCTCCGCTCCTTACTTCAGCCTCGCCATTGACGGCATCGAGCAGCTGAACGTTGCGTTCTAAATCATTCTTACCGTGATATGAAGGGGGAAACACTTTTCCCCCTTCATTGTGTATCTTTGATTCGGCGCCCGGCGGCGTCCCCGCGCTGCCGCCCCGCCGTCTATCACTCCTGACGGAGGTATTTATGCAGCCTGTACTCGAGCTTAAGCACTTGACCAAGCGTTTCGGAAAGGACGTGCTGGCCAACGACGACGTATCTTTAGAAGTGTATCCCGGCGAGGTGCTGGCGATACTGGGCGAGAACGGCTGCGGCAAGACCACGCTCATGAACATGGTGTCGGGCATCTACTACCCCGACGCCGGCAGTATATACATAAACGGGCAGGAAGCGCTCATACGCTCCCCCCGCGACGCGTACAGGTACAACATAGGCATGATCCATCAGCACTTCAAGCTGGTGGACGTGTTTTCCGCCGCCGAGAACATAGCTCTGGGGCTGGACAAGCAAAGCGGCAGCCTTAAGCAGGTGGCGGACAGGGTAAGCGAGATCTCGGCCAAATACGGCTTCAACATAGATCCCCAGAAAAAAATATACGACATGTCCGTGTCCGAGAAACAGACCGTGGAGATAATCAAGGTGCTGTTCCGCGGCGCGCAGATACTTATACTTGACGAGCCCACCGCGGTGCTTACGCTCAGCGAGATAAAGCGCCTGTTCGAGATACTGCGGAACATGGTGTCGGACGGCAAGTCCGTTATAATAATCACCCACAAACTGAACGAGGTCATGGAAGTGAGCGACCGTGTGGCGGTCATGCGCAAGGGCAAACACATCGCCACCGTCAACACCTCCGAGACCAGCGAGAGCGAGCTCACCGACATGATGGTGGGACGCAAGGTAGACCTTAACATCGCCCGCAGCCTGCCCGTGGACCCCAGACCCCGCATAGAGGTAAAAAACCTGTCCCTCAGGGATGAAGAGGGCGGTTGGGCGCTCAAAGACGTGAGCTTTACCGCCTGCGGCGGCGAGATATTGGGTATCGCGGGCATTGCGGGCAGCGGACAGAGGCAGCTGCTGGAAGCTATCGCGGGGCTGAACAGGCCCGAAAGCGGCGAGATAATCTTCACCAACCCCAAGAAGAACCGCCCCGTGACCCTGTTCCACAAAAAGCTGCCCCAGATACGCCGCCTGGCCGCGGAAAACAAGCTGCACTACCCGGACGGCAAACGCGTGAACCTGACCGGCGTGAGCGACAAGCAGCTGCGCGCGCTGATAGCCGAAGAAAAGCTGCTGTTCGACGACGACGAGATCATGTCCTTAAGGGACAAGACCCCCCTGGAGATAAGGGAACTGGGCGTCAAGCTCTCCTTCGTGCCCGAGGACCGTCTGGGCATGGGCCTGGTGGGCGACATGGGCATAAGCGGCAACATGATGCTCAGGAGCTACCGCAAGGGCAAGGGCATGTTCCTTAACTTCAAAAAGCCCAAGGCGCTGGGCGAGGAGATAATCAAGGAGCTGGAGGTCGTGACCCCCTCGGTCAGGACCCCCGTACGGCGCTTGAGCGGCGGCAACCTGCAGAAGGTGCTGGTGGGCAGGGAGATCTCCTCCTCCCCCAAGGTGCTCATGGCGGCGTACCCCGTGAGGGGGCTGGACATCAACTCCTCCTACACCATATACAACCTGCTGGCCAAACAGAAGGACCTGGGCACGGCGGTGATATACGTGGGCGAGGACCTGGACGTGCTTATGGAACTGTGCGACAGGATAGTGGTGATGAATTCCGGGCGCCTCAGCGAGCCGCTGGATGCCCGCAGCGTCAAAAAAGAGGAACTGGGGCGGCTGATGACCGTATCCCATAAGGAGGGAGAATAACTTATGCAGAGCAACAAGGTTAAAGCTCCCCTGGTGCATCTGAGCCGGCGCGACACGCTGCCCATATGGAGCAAGGCGCTCATCCGCCTGGCGGCGTTCGTACTGGGCATGGCGGTGTGCGGCCTGGTGGCGATGCTGCTCATAGAGAAACTCAGGCTCGACCCCTCCCGCCTGGGCGAATTTTACTACAGTTTCATAAAGGGTTCCTTTTCCACCCTGGCAAAAAGGTGGAAGTTCTTCAAAAACACCGCGGTGCTCCTGTGCATAGCCCTGGCGCTCACCCCCGCCTTCCGCATGCGCTTCTGGAACACCGGCGCGGAAGGCCAGACGCTGATGGGCGTGCTGGCGGCGGTGGCGGTCAACTTTTACCTGGGCGGCAAGTACACCAACGGCCGGGTGGTGTGGCCGGACTGGGCGCTGCTGGTGCTGATGTTCGCGGCGTCCCTCATCGCGGGCGCGGTGTGGGGCGTTATCCCCGCGCTGTTCAAGGCCAGGTGGAACACCAACGAGACCCTTTTCACACTTATGATGAACTATGTGGCCACCTTCTTCGTGAGCTACTGCCTTATAAAATGGGTGCCCAGCGGTTCTTCCTCCCTGGGCAAGCTGTCCAGCGGCAAACTGCCCACCGTGTTTACAAACCTGGGCAAGAGCCAGTATTCCGACTACCTGCTGATAATCATACTGGTGGGCGTGGTCACCGCGCTGGTGTACGTGTACCTTAACTACTCAAAGCACGGCTACGAGATAAGCGTGGTGGGCGAAAGCGAAAGGACCGCCCGCTATGTGGGCATAAACGTGAACAGGGTGATCGTGCGCACCATGGTCCTGAGCGGCCTGCTGTGCGGCCTGGCGGGCTGGATAATCGGCGCGGGGCTGGACAGGTCCGTGACCACCGAGAGCGTGGGCGGCCAGGGCTTTACCGCCATAATGGTGTGCTGGCTCGCCAAGTTCGATCCCGTCATGATGATGCTGACCAGCGGCCTCATAATCTTCCTTAACCTGGGCGCGGACCAGATATCCACCACCTTCGACGTGTCCGGCGCGTTCCCCAACGTCATCATCGGCATAGTGCTGTTCTTCATAATTGGCAGCGAGTTCTTTATCAACTACAAGATCAACTTCCGCAGCAGGCAGGCGCCGGCAGCGGTAAAATAGGCCCGGACCCCCATCTGAGACCATTCACGAAAGGACGCAAAGCATGAGTCCGTTTATAGACTTTCTCGTAGACTCCCTGGGCTTCGGGGCCACCTTCATGTACGGCTCCACCGGCGAGATCATCACCGAAAAGGCAGGCCACCTGAACCTGGGCATCCCGGGCGTGATGTGCATGGGAGGCGCGGGCGGCTGCCTGGTGATAAACATGTGCGTGAAGGCGGGCTTTCCCCCCTTCCTCATAGTGCTGCTGGGCATACTGGGCTCTTTCCTGATGGGCGCGCTCATGGGGCTCATCTACTCCTTCCTTACCGTCACCCTGCGGGCCAACCAGAACGTTACGGGCCTGGCGCTCACCACCTTCGGCGTGGGCCTTATGAAGGTGCTCATGAGCGACAAAAAGCTGGTGCAGGCCACCACTTACCTGGTAAACCCCAAAAACTACTTCCGCTTCCCCTTCGCCGCCCGCACGGACAGCCTGCACAGCCTGGGCGTGATGTTCTTTATGGCGGTCATTATCGCCGTAGGCGCGGGCTGGCTGCTGTACCGTTCCCGCGTGGGCCTGAACTTAAGGAGCATAGGCGAGAACCCCGCCACCGCCGACGCGGCGGGCATAAACGTCATCCGCTACAAATACCTGGCCACCTGCATGGGCAGCGGCATAAGCGCCCTGGGCGGGCTGTACTACATAATGGACTACATGTGCTCCCAGGAGGCGTACCTGAGCCTGGAAGCCTTCGGCTGGCTGTCCATCGCGCTGGTCATATTCGTGCTGTGGAAGCCCCACATCACCATCCCCGGCGCGTTCATATTCGGCGTGCTGTTCTCCTGCTCCAGCCACATCGCCAACCTTTCCTTCATAAAGGTGACCATGGCCGCCAAGCCCCTGCTCAAGATGCTGCCCTACGTGTTCACCATAGTGGTGCTCATAAT
>JAFZLE010000027.1 GCA_017551645.1 Clostridia bacterium
TCAAAAGAGAGCTTTGCCATTAAGTTGTTGCGCCCGCGAAAATCTACATGATTGACCAGCAGCAGATTGCCGGATCGAAGCCGCCTGATAAAAAAGCGGGAGCCCGGTCCCGTAATTCCCGAATGGCCTGCCTGCCACCACGTATGGCCTTTGTCATAGGAATAGGCCTGGCCGATGCCGTCATATCGCCGCACGAGCATCCAAAGCGATCCGTCACGCCGCTCGACAACCATATGTTCGTCACAGGAGCGGTTGGGTACGTCAGCGCCGCCGCGCCGGGAGAAGGTTTCGCCATTGTCGGTGGATACATATACATTTGACAGACGTTCATGGTCCACTTCCGGGTGCTTCTCGTCTGATTCCACACAGGCCCAGACCGCACATGGGAAAAGCCATGCCCCGTCGGACAGGATGGTCGGCTTGCACATCATGACGCCATTCGCTATGCGGCGGGGCGGCAATATCTTCCACATCTCAGGCGCATCATCGGGATCGTCGATGATCACAGCCCATACACCGTCACGCCCGTCAAAAAAGTTATGGGACTGCGCATAGGTGATCCACAGCCGACCGAGAGGGTCCAGCCATACGTTGGGATCGAACACGCGCATAGCGCTTACATCATTATGCTGGATCGTCATTACCGGGTCCAGCCATGTATGTCCATCGTCATCGCTCATCAACAGCGCGACGAAGTTCCCGTTTTCTTCTGTCCTCCCGCCGGAATAGAACACGCTGAAGAGACGGCCTCTTTCTGTTCTCTCTATCGAGGGAATGCCCTGCCAATGGCGATTCTCCGGCAGGAAGTCCGCATGCGCCGGTGGAAAGTAGACTGTTGCAGGCTGCATTTCAGATGCGTAAAACACGAATCGGATCCTCCCTGTACTCCATATCTATTGACTGCGGCGCGTTGAAAAAGCATTTCGTATAACTGCGGTTTGACCTGTCCTTTCGGGCAAATGCCGCCCGGATGAGCAGGCGTTAGGTTTACTGCGGGATAAGCGTCACAAACCGCAAGGTGCCGTCGGCGTTTTGCAGCGCTTCCGCGGCGCACAGGCTGCCCGCATAGCCGCCTTCGCCGTGAAATCCCATGAATATGCGCCGGCCGGTGCCCGGTAGCACGGCGGATTTAGGCACAGCGCCGCAGGGGATAGTGTTGTTGTCCGGGTAACTCCAGGGCCCGAAGGGCTCTTCGGACATCAGATACCGGGAGACCGAACCGATCCCGAATACCAGATAATAATACCTGCCGATGCTAAACCAGTCGGCGCACTCGGGGACTTTGTTCCACTCGGTAGACTCAGGCGCGCAGTAATCGTTCCACCGCATGATGCAGCCGGCGTCGCGCCAGCCCGCGACAGCCATTTCGTCATTTGTGAGATGCGCCAGGCATCCGCTCCCGTCAGTCTGCAGTTTTGTGGTCACAAGCATGTGGTACTTGCCGCCGTAATAGAACAGTTTCGGGTCGCGGGCGCCGGTGGGCTCATACGCTTCGGGTATGTGGAAATATTCGCTACTCTTCTCAAAATGGATAAGATCATCCGAAACGGCGCAGGTCAGCCGGGCGGGGGAGCGGTCAGACATCCGCACCGCGTACCACGCGTACCACTTATTCTGGCTGCGTATGACCGAGCCGGTGCATATGGAGCCTTCCCACCCTTCGGTGATAGGAATGGCCATGGGGCGCTCGGTCCAAGTTTTGAGATCGCGGGAGGATACATGTGCCCACTGATGCGCGCCTAATCTCCACTTGCTGTGATGGTGATGCCTGTCGTACAGATAAAACAGATGGTACAGCCCGTCGCCGTCGGTTTCATCGGAGTATGGCATGCAGTCCCCGATATTGACGCCCGGTCTGCGTATGGAACAAACCGCCAGCCCGGACCTGATCACGGGCGGCTCCCGGTGGTCTTCGGCTTCAACCGGCACAGTGATCTCAACGGGAAGATCTCCGGACTGGGAACAACTTAGGGTCAGCGGGATGTTTCCGCAGGGCCACTCCTCGTCCATCAGCTCTTCGTTGACGTAAAGCCCGATCCTGTGCAGGTCTACGCGGAGCTTTACGGCGTCACCGGGCCGGGCGTCTGATGCGAGGCGCAGCGGCTCCGGGGAAAAGTCGTAATAAAACTCGGCAGCGACCTTGTCACCAAAGCTGATGACGCAGGCCGTTCTGCCTTCGCCGCTTATGACCGTTTTGCCTTTGGCGGCTGTAAACCGTAATTCTATACTTTCCATGATTTCTGTCATAATCAGATTATCCAGGCTGTGGTGTGGACCCTGTAAGGCGCTCGGCGGAAACGCATTACAGACGGACTTCCTTTCCGGTGCGGGCGGACTCATATAAGGCGTCGAGGATCCTGATCATGTTGACACCCTGCTGAGGCGTGTAATCGGGCTTGGCTCCGTCCAGCAGTATGGCGGTAAAATGCTCCAGCGCGCGGGCGTGTCCCGAACCCATCTCGCCGGTGTAGGGCTTAAGATCGGTAAGCGTGCCGTGCTCGTCCTCGGTCCAGATGCCGATGGTGCCGTCCTCGTTCCACGTGAAGCCGGCTTTGGTGCCCCGCAGCTCCACGAAACGCTTTTCTTTCTCTATATTGGAAGCCCAGCTGAACTCCAGCTGCAGGCAGGCGCCGTTGTCAAAGCGGATAAAGCCCATGGCCAGGTCCTCTACGTCGAATACGCCGTCTTGGACTTTCTCGCCAAAGGCAGCGTGCTGAGAGTCGGCCTTGGCGGTGTTGTCCGCGAACTTGGCGTAAGTGCAGCCGGATACGGACACGGGAGCCGGGTTGCCCATAAGCCAGATGGCCAGGTCTATCATGTGCACGCCCAGGTCTATGAGGGGACCGCCGCCGGACCTGGCTTTTGTGGTGAACCAGCCGCCCCTGCCGGGAATGCCGCGCCTGCGTATCCAGCCGCAGCGGCCGCAGTAGATCTCGCCTGCCTTGCCGTCCTCGATAAACTGTTTAAGATACCTGGAGTTGGAATAATAGCGGTTGTTGCGCATAACCATGAGCAGTTTGCCCGCCTTTTCGGAGGCTTCCTTCATGCGCTGCATCTCCTGCGCGTTGATGGCGTCGGGCTTCTCGGAAAACACATTAAGCCCCTTTTCAAACGCGTAAACGGCAATGATCGAGTGGAAATCGTTGGAAGTGCAAATGTCTACCGCGTCTATCCGCTCGCTGTCTATAAGCGCCTTATAGTCTTCGTAAACGGGTATATCGGCGCTGAGGCCCGCTTTTTCCAGGGCTTTTTTGCACTTCTCCGGTTTCAGGTCGCACAGCGCGACGACTTCTGCGCGGGGATTCTGCGCCCACCATTTTACGTGATTGGCGCCCATGCCGCCTGTTCCTATGACTGCGATCCTGAGTATTTTATCCATTCGGCGTCCTCCTTTTGATGTGGTAAGTCTCTTGAATCAAAAACGCTGACATTCTCCGACAGGTTTTTCACAAGGGAAAA
>JAFZLE010000235.1 GCA_017551645.1 Clostridia bacterium
AATGGGACTGTTCACCGTACTGTCCGACCTGGTGCCCCCGGCCGTCGCGGCTATCACCTTCCTGTGGTGCGCCGTCATCATGGTCGCCCAGGCGTTCAAAGAGTGCAAGCCCAAGCACTACGCGGCGATCGGCATCGCCATGGTGCCCTCCATCGCCGACTATGTGTTCACTCAGGTCGAAGCGGCTATCGCTACCGGCTCCATGTTCGTTTCTGGGATTGCTACTGATTCTGCTCTTCTTGCAGACTCTGAATATGCTTACGGCATTTGGTCTGCGACCATGGAAAGTGGTCTAAAAGGTTTTATAGATGAGATAAATGAAATGCTGATCGCCAACGGCGCCATGTGGAACGGCGTTCCCGCCGTGAAGTCCGGCGCCATCATCATCGGCATACTGCTGGCTTCCATCTGCGTGTTCATGATCGACAAGAAGCTGCGCAGCGCGGCGCTCGTCTCTCTGGCCGGCGCAGTGCTCTCCCTGTTCGGCTTCATCCACAACGCCGAGCTCGGCTTCTACCCCACCTCTCCCTTCATGATCGGCTGGCTGATCGTCGCGGTCATCCTGTTCGTGCTCAGCTACGGCAAGGGCAAGTGGTTCGACGCTCCCGACGATTTCGAGTACGTCTAAACGCGTTCTCATAAAACTGACCCGGCGTGAAAACGCCGGGTCTTGTTCTTTTCTGTGTTTAGACAATATATTCATTGCTCCATAATGCAGCGACATTGGCATTCCGGAATAAAAAACGCCCGAAACCGCATGGTTCCGGGTTATTCTGACTCATCGGGGATTCGAACCCCGGACACCCTGATTAAAAGTCAGGTGCTCTACCTACTGAGCTAATGAATCACGTCTGTCATCTGGGGTGGCTGGGCTCGAACCAGCGAATCCGGGAGTCAAAGCCCCGTGCCTTAACCGCTTGGCTACACCCCAGCATAAAAAAACAAGGGTGAATGGTGGGTCTCGAACCCACGACCTCCAGGGCCACAACCTGGCACTCTAACCAACTGAGCTACATCCACCACATACGCGCCCGAAGGGATTCGAACCCCCGACCCACGGCTTAGAAGGCCGTTGCTCTATCCTGCTGAGCTACAGGCGCACTTACCTCGCCGGAAAGCGAATTCCCGTCTGACAGAAATGTATTATATCATGCTTTAAATCCCATGTCTATACCTTATGACAGGATTTGACAATAATTTTACCTAATCCGGCTCTCTTCTGAACCTTTCCATCCTTGAAGATGATCCGTTTATGTGATAGAATAAATTGAATATGTGAGTTTTGAGGGCGCCATGTATCTGCCGGACGATGTAAAATATCTAATAAACAGACTTAACCGGAGCGGGTTTGAGGCCTACGCTGTGGGCGGCTGCGTGCGCGACAGCCTGCTCGGTCTGCACCCCAACGACTGGGACATCACCACCGACTGCCCGCCCGAACGCCTAAAAGCCGTGTTCGGCGACCTGAGGCTGATAGAGACCGGGCTCAGGCACGGCACGCTCACCGTGCTGCTTAAAGGCACCCCTTACGAAGTGACCACATACAGGCTGGACGGAGCGTACACCGACCATCGACGCCCCGACAGCGTGGAATTCGTGAGCGAGCTCAGGCTTGACCTTGAACGCCGTGATTTCACCGTGAACGCCATGGCGACGTGTGACGGAGAGACGGTCGTCGATCTGTTTGACGGCCGGCTTGACCTGCAAAAACGCCTGATCCGCTGCGTCGGTGACCCTTATAAGCGCTTTGGGGAAGACGCGCTCAGGATACTCAGGGCGCTGCGTTTCGCGTCCGTATACGACTTTGAGATAGACCCTCTTACCGCCAAAGCCGCTTCGGAGTTAAAAAGCACGCTGGTCAACGTTTCGGAAGAGCGCATATTCGTCGAGCTCAAAAAGCTGCTGTGCGGCAAAGGCGCCGAGCGTATACTGCTTGACCATTCCGACATCATTTTCCAGATACTGCCCGAACTTGAGACCATGAAAAACTGCACGCAGAACAATCCGCATCACGCTTACGACGTATGGACGCATACGGTCAAGGCGCTTGCCTCCGCGCCGCAGGACAGTGTGTACAGGCTGGCCATGCTGTTCCATGACGCCGGTAAGCCCCAGGCGAAATACACCGGTCTGGAAGGCCACGACCACTTCAAATACCACCAGATATACAGCGTTGGGATAGCCGGCAAATGCCTGGCCCGCCTTAAGTCCGACAACGACACCGTAAGGCGCGTGGAGCGGCTTATAAAAGAACACGACCTGCGCATACCCGCTACTGAAAAGGCTGTAAGAAAGCAGCTTGCGCGGCTGAGCGAAAACGGATTCCTGGAGCTTTTCCCCGTGTTCAAAGCGGACCTTGCGGCGCAGCATCCCGATTATATCCCCGATAAGCTCAGGCGCGTGGAAGCGCTTGAAGCGCTGACGCGGAAAGTCATCGCTCAGAAAAACTGCTTAAGCGTTAAAAACCTCTCGGTAAACGGCGGAGATATGCGCGCTTTGGGGATCACCGGCGCCGCCACGGGGGAAGTGTTGAAGCTTTTGCTGGACGAAGTGGTAAAGGGAGATCTGCCCAACGAAAAACCCGCTCTTTCCGAGCGGGCGGTTAGCCTGTTTCGCGCTGTGGAGGGGCAGTCTAAGCCCAGGAATTAAGGCGGCTTATCATGTCCCCTATGGGCACGGCGGAATTCAGCT
>JAFZLE010000028.1 GCA_017551645.1 Clostridia bacterium
CATCTTCGCCATGAGCCTCACCAGGTGGCTGGGAATGTCCAGATTCGTCAGGAACCAGATAGTGATCATCCGCGACAGGGATTATAACCTTGCCTCCCGCTGCCTGGGCACGTCGCCGGTAAGGATAATGTTTAAGAACCTCCTTCCCTATCTTGTCAGCGTTATCATGCTCCGCATGGCGCTGGCTATCCCCGGCGCGATAGGCTCGGAGGTGTTCATAACCTATATCGGCATAGGTCTTACCAAGGAAACGCCTTCTTTGGGCAACCTGATAAACGAAGGCAGGCAGTACGTGACCAGCGCGTCGCTGAGGTACCAGCTCATCTTCCCCACGCTGGTGCTGAGCATAATCACCGTATCCTTCTACATTATCGGCAACGCCTTTGCGGATGCCGCAGACCCAAAAAACCATGTCTGACACAATTTATCCTCTGGACCGCTGCGTGGCGGAGATTGATCTTGACGCCCTGGGCAGCAACTATCTTTCTGCTAAGGCGAAGCTGGGCAGCGCCGATGTTATCTGCGTTCTTAAAGCCAACGCCTACGGTCTTGGCGCCAAAGAGGTGTGCAAGCATCTTTACAGCCTGGGCGCGAGGCGGTTCGCGGTCGCCTGCGCGAAAGAAGCGCTGGAGTTGTATGGGATCGGTCTGCCCTGCTCAATATTTGTGCTGGGTGACGTCTCGGATGCCGAAGCGCTCGAGCTCATTCCCAAGGGCATCGAGCTGACCTGCCATTCCGCAGAAAGTGCCCGCTTGCTGCTTGACTGCGCAAAAAAGCTCGGTCATCCTGTGAGCGTTCACATAAAACTTGATACGGGTCTGCACCGTCTCGGTTTTGAGAAAGCGGATTATCCCGCCATGCTGGAATTTGCCAAAAGCCCGCTTGCCAACCTGGTCGGTCTGTATACCCATCTCGCTTTAAGGAACTCCGAGCGCGATGCGTTACAGCTGCAAAGCTTCCTCGAAGCCGATAAGCTGCTGCGCGGCAGTGGTATAAGCGGCTATATAAGGCATGTGTGCGACTCCATAGGCATGGTGCGCTATCCCGCCTGGCACTTTGACGCCGCCCGGGTAGGCGCGTGGCTTTACGGCGTGTGCCCCTACCGCTATCCTCACCCCGAAGAAGACAGGCTCGCGGTAAGGTTCCTGTCCCGGATCGCCGCCATCCACCACGTCCCCGCCGGAGAATGCGGGGGTTACGACGACGACCATCCCCTTACAAGGGACAGCGTCATCGCCACGCTGCCGGTCGGTTACGCGGACGGGTATCCAAGGCTCAACAATACCGGTTATGTGCTCATAGAAGGCCGGCCCGCGAATGTTTTGGGCCTGGTCTGCATGGATCAGCTTATGGCAGACGTTACCGATATACCCCGCGCCCGCGTCGGCAGCGGCGTTGTTTTGCTCGGAGATGATATCTCCGTAAACACATACGCCGCGTTCGCCGGCATGAACCGAAACGAGGCGCTGAGCCGCATTTCGGACAGGGTCAGACGAGTTTATTTACACAGAAATCAGACCGCTTCTGATTAGTCTTTTTATCTCTTTTTTGTTCCTTCATTATTTCATATTTGTGAAAAAAGTTTTTCAGAAATATTGACTTATGAAACATTTTGATGTATCATACGTCTGTATTAGTACACGCAATAGGTTTATA
This sequence comes from Clostridia bacterium, assembly GCA_017551645.1. GTDB lineage: Bacteria > Bacillota > Clostridia > Christensenellales > Aristaeellaceae > RUG14130. The sequence continues at coordinate 1,657 of JAFZLE010000028.1, forward strand.
CCATGGGTGTAAGGAGAAGGACTATGGCGAAATTTGACTTTAACTCTATAAAGGACAGTATTACAAAGCACAATCCCTTCAAAGGCAAAGCCAATGAGGATTTTGACGACGAAAACAACTTTGACGATGAGTTCGTCCCCGATGACGCGGACGAGAACGAGGAGTACTACCCCGAGGAAGAGGAAGGCTCCGAATATGTTGAAGATGACGCCGAAGGCGACGAGGAATACGATGATGAGTATTCCGATGAAGAATACCCTGATGACGATAACACCGACGAATCCTATGAGGAATCTGATGAAAACGACACTGCGGACTCCGATGATTATTACGGGGATGATTCGTCCGATGATGAGAGTTTAAGTGACGATGAGTATATTTCCGACGACGACTTCGCCGAGGATGACGAGCTGGATGATTACGAGGACGACGGAGAGGATCTGGGCTATAATCCCGACCTGTTCGACGAGATCCGCAACGAAAACGGCAGCGAGCAGTACGACGACGGTCAGTACGACGACGAATACGAAGAGTACGATGACGAAGAACCCGCGGACGAATATGATGAGGCTCCCGCCGAAGACGGCGAGGGCTGGTACGGCAAGGTAAAGAGCACCCTGGACAGCAATCCCGTACTGCTGTACGTGCTTCTGGCTGTGCCTGTGCTCCAGCTGTTCGCCATTTGGTATATGTGGCACAAGGGCCTGTTCGACAAGCAGAAGCGCTGGATCCTGACCGCTATTGGCGCGCTGTTCATTATCCTGTGGGTCATCATCTTCTGGCCGAAGGGCAGCGGAACCAACGACCCCATCAACAATGACCCGTTTGCCGGTCCCGACTTCTCCGAGAACGTCATAGTTCCCCAGCCCAATAACGATACGCAGACTACTCCTACCCCCACTCCCACTCCCGACACAGCCTCTACGCCCGTAGCCGGCAACACTGTCGAGCAGACTGCTGACAACGGCTCCGCGAACTATGTGTGGACCAACAATTCCGGGCTTTACTACCATACAAAGGAAGACTGTACCAACCTGGGCGGCCTGCAGGTGAGCAAAGTCACCCTCGAGCTGGCCATACAGAGAGGCAAGACCGCGTGTCCCATCTGCTCCAGCGGCGTTGACCAGTTCAACTCCGGAGATGCCGGCACCGCGACGACTCCCACCGGGACAACGTTCTACGCTACCACCGGCGGCAAATGGTATCACTCCAACCAGAACTGCCAGGGCATGACCGGTGCGGTCGTAGTCACCGAAGCCAACGCCGTCAAGGCCGGCAAGACCGCGTGCCCGGTGTGCATAGGCTATTACGGAACTCCGGGCGGAAAGTGGTATCACGGATACTCCAACTGCCAGGATATGAACAACGCCATAACCAAGACCAAGGCTGAATGGGAAGCAATGGGCAAAACTGCGTGTCCCGTGTGCCTGAGCGGAAACAACACCGTTAATATCAACAAAGTGCCTTCCGAGACTCAGGTGTTCGCAACTCAGGGCGGCAACTACTTCCACACCAAGGACAACTGTTCCGGCATGAAGGGTGCCAGCCAGATAGGCATCTCCACTGCCGTCAAGTACGGCAAGACCGCTTGCCCCACCTGTGTTAAACCCGCGAACATTTACGTATTCGCCCGTAAGGACGGCACGTATTACCATACCAAAGCCACCTGCTCCGGCATGAAGAGCGCCAGTTACGTGACCGCTCAGGTCGCCATCAAAGCCGGCAAGAAGGCCTGCCCCAGCTGCAACGCCAGGAACCTCTCCGGCTCCACCGCCTCCGGCAGCGGGACGAACGCAACCACCACCAAACTGTCCGGCACCACCACCAAAGACACCAATACTTATGTCTACGCGACCAAGACCGGAAAATACTGCCATACGAACTCGACTTGTTCCGGCATGACCGGCGCCGCCAAAGTGACGCTGCAGACTGCCATAAACGCCGGCAAAAAGGCCTGCCCCACCTGCTTTAAGGCCGCGGCTGTCAACGTTTTCGCCACCACTAACGGCAAGTATTATCACACCAAGAGCAACTGCTCCGGTATGACGAACGCCCTTACTGTGACTGTTTCCAAAGCGATAAGCGCCGGCAAGACCGCGTGCCCTTCCTGCGCGAAGCAGTTAGGTTCCCTGTTTGACAAGAAAACCACCACGAGCAACAATAACACCGCCAACACGAACAGCAACTCCGCTTCCGCTACTTCCGTTGTTTATATCAAGACCGGTTCCGGAGCCGGCGCTTACTACCACAAGGCGGCAAAATGCACCGGTCAGAGCTTTACCGGCGGCACGAGCGTAACGCTTGAATATGCGCTCAGCAAAGGCTACAAAGCGTGCCCCAGCTGCAAGCCGCCGTCCAAGATCAGCACCTGATCCGACAGTCAAAAGACCCGCCCGTTTCCGGGCGGGTCTTCTTATTTCGGTCATCTGAGCGCCAGCCGCATGAACATTTCCACGCCGCTTTCCAGCGCCTCTTCGTTTATGAAAAAGTTGTTCGAATGCAGCGGCGTTTCGCTGCCTATGCCGAGATAGAACATGCATCCCGGCACTTTTTTAAGATAATACGCGAAGTCTTCCGAAACGTAGAAAGGCTTTGGAAGCAGCTCAAAACGCATGCCTTCCGCCAAACGTTCGAGCCTCTCGAAACAGCCTTCGTCATTAAGCAGCGGCAGGCAGACTTCGGG
>JAFZLE010000236.1 GCA_017551645.1 Clostridia bacterium
GGGGGAATGTCAGCCAAGCGGACAGGATGACTTCCGCTTTTGCCATAAAGCCCAGCGGAGTGGAATACGAAAAGCTCAACTGGCAGGATATGGTAGTGCTATCTATCGAGAACGGACAAGTGCTCGAAGGCGATCTGAATCCTTCCAGTGATTCTCCCACCCATCTGGGCCTGTACAGGGCTTTCAGCGACGTGGGCGGCATAACGCACACTCATTCCACTTTCGCTACAGCCTTTGCCCAGGCGGGCATTTCCATAGAATGCCTCGGAACGACCCACGCCGATCAGTTCAGGGGCAGGATACCGGTCACCCGTCTGCTGACGCAGGCGGAGATCGACTCGGGATATGAGGCAAATACCGCTCTCGTGATAGCGGAAGCATTCCGGGACAGCGACCCCATGTATACTCCGGGCTGCCTTGTAAAAGGACACGGGCCGTTCACCTGGGGAAAGGACGCGATGGCTTCCGTATATTCGGCAGCGGTGCTGGAAGAAGTCGCGAAAATGGCTTACCTGACAAAGACGCTTAATCCCCAGTGTGAGGAACTCGCGCAAAGGGTGCAGGACAAACATTTCTACAGAAAACACGGCAAAAACGCGTATTACGGCCAGAAAAAGAAGTAAAACCGGCAGATTCTTACATCAGTTCAAAAAATGCTATCGTTATTTGTTAATTTTAACGATAGCATTTTGCACATTTTGATGCTATAATGTCAGTAGTTGGCAGGAAAACTGCCGTTATTAACAGTAGGAGGTCAATCTATGGCAAGTGTTAGTCTCAAGCACATTTACAAGGTCTATGCTGGCGGAGTTACCGCTGTAAGCGATTTCTGCCTCGATATCGAGGATAAGGAATTTATCGTTCTGGTCGGTCCTTCCGGCTGCGGTAAATCCACTACGCTGCGCATGGTCGCCGGCCTTGAAGAGATTTCTGACGGCGAGCTCTATATCGGCGAAAAACTGGTCAACGATGTAGCTCCCAAAGACAGAGACATCGCCATGGTTTTCCAGAACTACGCTCTGTATCCTCACATGACCGTGTACGACAACATGGCTTTCGGCCTTAAGTTGCGCAAGACCCCGAAGGCGGAGATCGATCGCCGCGTCAAGGAAGCCGCCCGCATCCTGGACATCGAGCACCTGCTCAACAGGAAGCCCAAGGCTCTGTCCGGTGGTCAGAGACAGCGTGTTGCTCTGGGCCGTGCCATCGTACGTGAACCCAAGGTCTTCCTTATGGACGAGCCTCTGTCCAACCTGGACGCCAAGCTGCGTGTTCAGATGAGAACCGAGATCACCAAGCTGCACCAGAAGCTGTAGACCACCTTCATCTACGTTACCCACGACCAGACCGAGGCCATGACCATGGGCTCCCGCATCGTGGTTATGAGGGACGGCTTCATCCAGCAGTGCGATTCTCCCCAGAACCTGTACGATTATCCCGCCAACCTGTTCGTTGCCGGATTCATCGGCTCTCCTCAGATGAACTTCTTCAACGTGACCCTTGAGAAGCAGGGCGGCGCCGTATATGCGCTGTTCGGCGAGAACAAGATCAAGGTGCCCGAAGAGAAGCTCCAGAAGCTGATCAGCGACGAGTGCATCGGCAAGGAAGTCATCATGGGCATCCGTCCCGAGAATATCTCCGACAGCAAGGAAGCCTGCGAGAAGTTCTCCGATTCTACCATTAAGGTGCATGTAGAAGTTACCGAGCTGATGGGCTCTGAAACTTACCTCTACCTGTCCACCACTGGCAAGGAAGGCAACATCATCGCCCGCGTCGATCCCAGAAGCACCAGCCGTACCAACGACGACATCGTGGTCGCCTTTGACACCAGCCGTCTCCACTTCTTCGACAAGGATTCCGAGACCACGCTGCTCAACCGCTGATATCGCCATTAGTTAATAATTTCAGGTAAATTCCACCGCCGGCGCCCCTTTTTGCTTGCAAGAATGGCCGCCGGCGGTTATAATATTGATGATAAAAAGATTACTCCGCATGGGGAGGCGCGTATGTACCTGAATCAGCATATACTTGCTAAGATCTCTTCGGTGTTTTCGCTTTTGTCCATGCCGGCGCTGTTGCTGGACAATGACGGACAGGTGATACTCCCGGAGGATTATCATAAGCAGCTCCTGCTTCCAGAACCGCTTTTGGCCTCTCCGCACGAACCATTCATAAACGGAGCTTTCACCCTTATAGGCACTGCGGAATCCGAACCGATGTTTCTGTGCTTCTCCGGGAACTCCGACGAAGTGCTTTCGATCGCAAGGATATGCGCTCAGCTCGTAAGCGGCATATTGAAGGAATTCGGGCAGGATTCAGGCCGCGAAACTACTATGAGGAGAATTCTGGACGGCGAGATAGATGCTTCCGAGATCCTTGTAGTTGCAAACGAGCAGCAACTTAAGATAGAGGCGGACAGATGCGTACTATACGCGCAGTTCTCTACCGTGCTTGCCGAAAACGTACTGGGTATACTAAAAGACGCTTTCAGCGAAAATGACGGCGATTATGTTTTCGAAGCGGGCAAGCATGCGATCGCTATAGTAAAAGAGTTCAACGAAGATCTGGAGCCGGGAGAGATCGAGCAGTACGCCATGGCACTTAGCGCCACTTTGACTACCGAAGCCGGGCAAAGCTCCCTGATAGGTATAGGCGTTGTCAAGCACAATCTATCTCAACTGCACGAAAGCCTGCTTGAAGCGAAAAAGGCTATAAACATCGGCCTGCCGTTCCAGCCGAAACGTCAGATATTCAACTACTCCGCCATGGTGCTGGAACGGTTCCTGTACGACATTCCGGAGGAATCCGCTGTACAGTTCCACCAAACTCTGTTCAACAAAAAGACCGCCAAGCTGTTTTCCGAGGAGATGCTCAATACCATAGAAGCGTTTTTCGACAACAGCCTGAACCTTTCCGAGACCGCCCGAAAGCTGTATATTCACAGAAATACGCTCGTATACAGGCTCGACAAAATCCAGAAGGTAACAGGGCTCGATCTGCGAACATTTGACGACGCAATGACATTCAAACTGCTGATGCTGATGGGCAAGCTGAGGAAGGACAAAAAATCGAGGTACTGATCGAATGAATTCCGGTTCCCGAAAACTGATCACTGCTCTTATATGCGTTTTTACGCTTATCGCAGTAGCCGCGGTAAGCGTTAGCGTTACAAATACCGTTATCGCAAAAAACAGCGGCAAAACAAATACCGCATATTGGAATATTCCTTCATCCAATGACACGAACGAATCTTTTCAGCGCATAAGCGAGGTATACAATATTCTCGTTTCGGAATACTACGTCGATCTCGATTCCGATACGCTTATTCAAGGCGCCATCGACGGCATGTTCTCGGCAGTGGACGATCCATATACATTCTACTATACGCCTGAGAAAATGGCCGCAACGAACGCGGACCGTCTGGGACTCTATGTCGGTATCGGCGTAGAAGTCAGGATATTCGGCGACGGTAAGATCTACGTTACACGCGTGTTTGACGGCAGCCCCGCGCAGCAGGCGGGCGTGCAGAGGGGAGATATTATCGTTTCCGCCGACGGAATACAGCTAGGCGCTAATACCGGGGAAGAGCTGACCGAAGCGGTATCGCATATAAAAGGTGAACAGGGCACCAGCGTACATATAGGCATCTCGCGGGCAAACGAAACGCTTGAGATGGACGTGCTTCGCCAAAGCGTGATATCAAACAGGGTCGAATACCGTGAACTGGAAAATGGTATACTGTACATCAGACTATACGACTTTTTCGGGGATGCTGTCAGCGGGATGCAAAATGCCATAGCATATGCCAGGGAACACGGTTTGACAGGGATGATAGTTGATTTAAGAGGCAACCCCGGCGGTCAACTTGATATATGCATCAACATCTGTGATATGTTCCTCGACGAAGGCGTAATTGTTTACACGCTTGACAGGCAGCAGAACAGAGTAGACTATACCGCAAGAAACGGCAAGGTCGATATTCCTGTCGCTGTGCTTGTAAACGGTGAAACCGCCTCTGCCAGTGAAATATTCGCCGCCGCGCTGCAGGATTACGGAGTAGCCACTGTAATAGGCACTACTACCTACGGCAAAGGCATAGTACAGACACAGTACCAGTTTCCTACGGACGGCGCCGGCATGCAGCTCACTACAAGCGCGTATTACACGCCCAAGGGCGTTTCGATACATAAGACCGGCGTCACCCCGGATATTGTAATAGAAGAGGCGGAAACTACTCAGCAGACGCTGCTGGAAGGACCGACACTCGAAAATGACCCGCAACTGAAAGCGGCATGGGAGATGCTGATTCCAAAAGAGGCTGAAAATGAAGACGCCGCGTGATAAAACAGTCGATATACTGCGCTTATTGTCAAAAGAATACCCCGACGCGAAAGCGGAGCTGAATTTCTCAAATCCGTTTGAAACACTTATAGCGACCATGCTGTCTGCTCAGTGTACGGATAAACGAGTTAACGAAGTAACCAAAGTTCTGTTCAATATCGCGCCTGACCCGGAGAGCATGGCTAAGCTTTCCGTAGAGGAATTGGAAGGCATTATAAAGCCTTGCGGTCTGTATCATGCAAAAGCAAGGCACATACTTGACGTGTGTCATGAGATAAAAGAAGTATACGGCGGCATTGTTCCGGGCGACAAGGCAAAGCTCACCGCGCTTCCCGGAGTCGGAGGGAAAACCGCGAGCGTCGTACTTATGGAAGCGTTCGGAGCAGATATGCTCCCCGTGGATACGCATGTATTCAGGCTCGCTCACAGAATAGACCTTGTAGAAAACGCCAAAACACCAGACGAGACACAGCGGCAGCTTGAGGCTATAACCCCCAAAGGCGAAAGACGGCATATGCACCACTTGTTGATCCTTCACGGCAGGAGATGCTGCAAGGCTATCAAACCCGACTGTGAACACTGCCCGCTCATAAATGGAGTTTGTGATTTTGAAAGGAAAGCATAATACATAATGTTTGTTGATAAAGTAAAGATCAAGATAAGATCCGGAGACGGCGGCAATGGTTGCGTGTCATTTCACAGAGAGAAATTCGTGCAAGCCGGCGGACCTGACGGCGGAGACGGCGGCAGGGGCGGGAATGTTACCTTTATAGCCAGCGAACGGATGCATACGCTGATGGATTTCCGTTATAAGCGCCTGTTTGAAGCTCAGAACGGAGCAGACGGTAACAACGGCCGCAGAAGCGGTATAAACGGTAAAGATGCGGTTATCATCGTTCCCAAAGGCACCATTATAAGAGATGCTTCAAGCGACAGGATAATTGCAGATATGTTCACTCCCGATACTCGCTTGACCGTGCTGAAAGGAGGCAACGGGGGATTCGGCAATTCTCATTTCGCCACGCCGACGAGGCAGGCGCCTGCTTTTGCCAAACCTGGCGAAAAAGGCTTTGAGATGGAGGTCTGGCTTGAGCTCAAATCCATCGCGGATCTGGGCCTGGTGGGTTTTCCAAATGTTGGCAAAAGCACTCTGCTGAGCGTGATTACCAGCGCGAAACCTAAGATAGCTAACTATCATTTCACCACGCTGTCGCCTAACCGCGGCATTGCCACTTACGGCGGTTATTCATTCACCGTAGCGGATATCCCGGGCCTTGTGGAAGGAGCCAGCGAAGGGGTTGGCCTTGGCATCGATTTTCTTAAGCATATCGAACGCACAAGGGCTCTGCTTCATGTAATAGATGTTTCTGGCAGCGAAGGACGCGATCCTCTGGAGGATTACGACGCCATAATGAAGGAGCTCGAGGCTTACGGAAAGCTGAAAGACAAACCCATGCTCGTGGCAGCTAACAAAACCGACATCTGCGCAAACGGAGAAAACCTGAACAGGCTGCGCGAGAAGCTCTCCGCGTTCGGCATCAAAGTGTTTCCCATCTCAGCCGCGACCGGGCAGGGGATAGAGGAACTGCTTAAAGAGCTTGTAAACCTGATAAGCGCGCTTCCGCCCATCGAGCCGTTTGAAGTCGAAGAAGCGTATGAACCCGTTCTTGGTGAAAATGAGTTCACTGTAGAAAAAACAAAGAGAGGGTATGAAGTCAGCGGCAGTTTGATCGAAAAGCTTATACGAAGCGTCAACTTCGGCGACAACGAATCCCTCAACTATTTCCACAGGTGCTTAAGAAAATACGGCATAGTTGACGTGCTCAGGGCAAAGGGCGCGAAAGACGGGGACACCGTCATACTTGATGATATGGAATTTGATTTTACGGAGTAATGATATGACTACAAAACAAAGAGCGGTTTTAAGAGGCATGGCATCCACGCTTGAACCCATACTCAATATAGGCAAAGACGGCATAAGTGACAACAGCATCAAACAGATCTGGGACGCTTTGGAAGCGCATGAGCTTATAAAGCTGACGGTCAATCCCAATTCCGATTATACCGCGCGCGAAGCCTGCGACGAAGTGTGCGAACGAACCCATGCGGAGCCTGTTCAGGTGATAGGCAGGAGATTCGTCATATACAGGCAAGCCAGAAAGAACAGCAAGATCAAGCTGGATGAACTATGCTGACAGAAGAGGAAATGATCTGCCTGCTGAAGGCGGATCTCTCCCCGCACAGATTCAGCCACACGTTAGGCGTGCGGGATACTGCGGTTGAACTGGCGTGCATACACTTGGGCGATGAACACATATGCAGGACAGCCGGCATACTTCACGACTGCGCCAAATCCCTGACAGAAAGCCAGATGCTTGATTTGATAAGCAGATTCGATATAGAGCTTTATCCAGGCGAAAAAGAAAATCCGGAACTGCTTCACGCTCCGGCCGGCGCCGCCCTTGCGCAAGAAAAGTACAAAGTAAACGACAAGAAGATAATCAAAGCCATAAGGAATCATACGCTCGGCCCTAAGGGAATGTCCCTTGAGGAAGCCATAGTGTTCGTAGCAGACTTTATCGAGCCGAGCCGAAAAAGCTTTGACGGCTTAGAATGGGTAAGACAGCTTGCAAGAAAAGATATACATGCCGCTGTTGACGAGTGCAAACGTCTGACAAAGGAATACTGCATTCAAAACGGACGTGTGCTGCTGGATTTTTAACCTATTTCGGCTTGTTATAAGCTGTCATATGGCGCATAATATTCAAAAACATACAGGGAGTTAGTATATGGATCTTGCAAAGCTTTGGAGTTATATGCAGTCTGACATGGAAGCGGACAAATTCTCCAATGATATGAAATCTTCCGCGAACCGCAGGCTGCTGCTGAAGAACGCTGATATACTCAAAGAGCAGCAGGCCAGATTCGCCAAGATCGATGAGGAAATTGCTGCAATGCTTACACGTCTCGACGCGCAGAAGGCAGAGACCGAGCGTATAAGCAAGCTGTTTGCCCAGTCAATGGAGGAGATAGGCGACGTAAGCAAGCTGGATGAAAGCGAAATTGAGGAAAAGATCAAGCTTGTGGAAAGGCTTTCAGCCACTCTTGACCAGTGCCAGAAAGACCTGAACCGACTTGCCAAAGACGCCGAGAATGCCGAGCAGACCCAGAACCAGATCAAGCGCCTTGCAGCGAAGACCAAGGCGGAATACGACAGGGTCAAGAAAGAATACGATATAGAGTTCGCACAGGGCAAGCAGAAGCTCAAGAAGCTCAGGGACACTGCGGATCAGCTCGCTGCCGCGCTTGACCCAAATGATCTTGAGAGGTATAAGCAGATCAAACAGCATGTTACGCCGCCCATCGCACGTCTTGAGAATAACCAGTGCACGGGCTGTTTTATGACGCTTTCGGTCGGCACTTTGCGGGACATAAAGTCTACAGGAGAAGGCGTGACCTGTGACAACTGCGGAAGGTTATTGTACCTTTCCGATTAGGATTCGGATAAAAAAACGAGGATGCCAGACGGTCGCAGACGCGTTCGCGTTTGAGGAAAGTCCGAGCACCACAGGGCAGGATGCCGGCGAAATACCGGCGGAGGCGACTTTAGGGAGAGTGCAACAGAGATATACCGCAGCCTGTTGGCTGTAAGGGTGGAAAGGCGAGGTAAGAGCTCACCAACGGCATGGCGACTTGTCCGTTCTGTAAACCCCATCCGGTGCAAGATCAGTTAAGCGATATACGGTGGCCCGCCGCGCTTACATACATCGCTTGAGCCTGCTGGCGACTTCAGGCCCAGACAGATGACCGTCAAATACAGAACTCGGCTTACAGACATCTCTCGTTTTTTTATCGCTTAAAAAGCGAACTCCCCGGGATTTCCCGGGGAGCTTATTTATGCTCTGGTAACGGATTCGACCATCTTTAGTATTATCCCTTTCATATCGTCAAAGCGCGATAGCGGACCCGAAATGTTTACGCAGTAGATTCGCCTGTCATATGTCGCGATTATCGCGAAACCCTTCATTGGCTCTCCGTTATCGTCCGTATAAGTATAGAATGCGGAATAGCCTTTGAATTTTACCAGTGAATACTCGCGGGAGATCTCTCCGTTCCAGGCGAAGTCGGCATACACCTTTTCCATTTCCTTCATCAACGCACGGAATTCGGACTTCATTTTTGAGGCATCGGGTTGGCTGGGCTTCTTTTTGTTGACAAACGCCGCCCTGAAGCCACTGACATCGTCTTCGGTAGGCTCGGAGTAGACCCTGTACCTTTCGCCTGTCGAAGTGTTCTCCCAGTGAGTGGGCACCATGTAGTTCATGCCTCTCTGGGCGTCATTCTTCCACTGGAGAACATACTGGCTTGAAGGTATTATCGGTATGGGAGTGGGCGTGGGGACCGGAGTCGGCTGATAATACGGTGTAGGTGAGGGGCTTGGAGTAGGCGTAGCGTCACGCTTTGTGGCGGCGAAGCCGCTCGGCAACAGCATGGCGATAAGAAGAACTATTAACAAAACCTTTTTCATGTGTTTACCTCTTAGTTGTATCTCCGTGTTCGGCGATCTGCTCGTTGAGCAGGTATACGTTTCCGCAGCCAAGGGTGACTACAGTATCCTCCGGCTGCCAAGAGCTTCTAAGATACGCCTCGGCGTCGTCAAAACTCGGCGTGTAGTGCGCGTTGATACCCTTTTTTAGCATAGCCTGAACGAGCATATCGCTGTTGATGTCCCCGGGGTCTTTCTCGCGCGCACCGTCTATATCAAGCACAAGCACCTGATCAGCGTCGTCGAAGCAATTTAGAAAACCTTCAAACAGCGTTTTCGTGCGACTGTAAGTATGGGGCTGCAAAACAGCGAATACGCAGCCAGCCGCCTGCGCACGTGCGACTTTCAGCACTGTAGCAGTTTCTGTGGGATTGTGTCCGTAATCTGTATATACCTTTACGCCGTCGGTCACACTGGTAAGCTCATATCTCCTGTGGACGCCGGTAAACTCGCCGAGCGCCTGGCTGACCATTGCCATGGGAAGCTGGTTCTCGTTCGCCACGGCAACACAGGCGAGCGCGTCCCTCAGGTTGTGCTCGCCGGGTACACTCAGATTAAGTTCGCATAAGGGATGGCCAAAATATGTGACGGTACAGCTCGCACAGTCATTTTCGTCGTAATATATGTTCTCTGCCCTTATAACATTCTGGGGCTCGAGACCGAAACTCACAGTTTTCACGCCAAGCCTTTCAAGCAGCGCGTATACTCGTTTATCGTCCCCGTTTCCGAATACTCGTCCGTCTTTGGGGACCAGTCGGGCAAACTTCTCAAACGCGTTCTCTATATCGTTTATATCTTTGTAGTAGTCCAGATGATCCTCGTCTATGTTCATGATTACGGCCTGGGTAGGCTTAAAAGACAGGAAGCTGGAATGATACTCGCAGGCTTCGCAAATGAACGCGCTGCCGCTGCCCATACGTGTCGAGCCGCCGATCATTTCAAGCTCACCGCCTATATGCACGGACGGATCCTCTCCGCATTTAAGGAATACCCAGGAAAGCATAGCGGTGGTGGTCGTCTTGCCGTGGGTACCGCTCACGCAGATGGAGGCGGCGTATCTTTGCATTATCTCGCCCAGAAGCACGCAGCGCTCGATCTGCGGTATATTGTGTTCGAGGGCATACTGCCTCTCGGGATTATCTTCCGGAATGGCGGCGGAATACACGACCAGATCGCAGCCTTTGACGTTCTCGCCTTTATGCCCGATAAATATGGTGAAACCTTCGTTTGAGAGCGCATCCGTTTTATGGTTGGCAAATCTATCGGAACCGCATACGTCGCAGCCCTTCCATTTCATATATCTGGCAAGCCCGCTCATGGACGAACCGCCTATACCTATAAAGAATACTTTTTTGGTTTCCTGCATAACACACCTCACTATCATAATTATAATATCGTTTACCTCCGAAGGCAAGTAAAATGGTTAAAACTGTATTGGTATTTTGAAAAATAATCAAACTGTGGTGTAAAAAATAACAAAATCCGTATTATAATCTCTTTAATAGAAAAAATGTTCGTATTGGAGCGATCATGGAACACTTGAAACGCAGTGAACGATTGGTTTTGATGACCCGCATACTCACAAACACTCCCAACATCGTGCACAATTTCGCGGAGTTTTGCGAGATGTTCGATGTGGCGAAATCCACAGTCAGCGAGGATGTGGACCTTATCGCCGGCGCGATGAAACTGTCCGGCAAAGGGGTGGTAGAAACCATCAGCGGCGCCGCCGGCGGAGTAATGTACCGGAGCTGCTATTCAAAAGACGAGGCAGCGCGTATCCTCTCTGAAATAGCAAAGATCCTTTCCATGCCGGGTCGTTTGCTGCCGGGCGGGTTTTTGTATACGTCTGACGTGGTGAGCGATCCGAAGTACACCCGCCAGATGGGTGAGATAATCGCTCAGAAGTATTATGACAATCTTCCTGACTTCGTGCTGACAATGGAGACAAAGGGCATTCCTTTCGCGCTAATGATAGCTCAGGCACTAAACGTGCCGCTTGTCATAGCAAGGCGCGACTCACGGGCTTATGAGGGCAGCGCGGTCAAGATCAACTATCTTTCGGGTTCAAGAAACGAAAAGCTCGATACCATGGCCATATCCCGCCGTGCGGTCAAAGCCGGGCAGAAGGCTTTGATAGCGGACGACTTTGCCAAGGGCGGCGGCACGCTTAAGGGCATGCGGGAAATGATGACTGAATGCCAGATCGAGGTAATAGGCGTGGAAGTCATGATCAAGACCCTGGAGCCTAAAGAAAAGCTCTGTGAAAACGTTTCCGCGCTACTTACGCTTAAAGGTACAGACAGGCTTTCCAACTCCTGCGACGTAGCAGTGGACGCGGCATATCTTCCGGCTTGAAAAATACAGACATAAGTGCTAAAATAGTACATCATCTTCAGAGGTAAGCGCCGATGCCTTTATGCTCATACGCCGAAAACAGCGAAATGCTGGGCGTAACGAACGTGAATAACCTGTTTATACTTGAAAACATGCCTTCCGCCCCGGGAGACTATGTTAAAGTGTACCTTTACGGTTTGATGGCATGCAGGTATCCGGCGCTCTGCGACAACCTTGACAAGATGTCCGAAGTGCTCCATATAGATGTACAAACCATAAAAAACGCATTCAGTTATTGGGAAAGGGAAGGGCTTGTCGAACGTTTGAGCGACAATCCGCCTTCTTACAGTTTTATAGACCCGATCAACACCATAAGATCCGATGATGTTGAAGAAGACCCTTATGAGAACCGTTCTTACTACAGGGAACTGCATACGCTCATGCCCGGGCTCATACTTGAAGGGCATGAACTGCGCATGGCGAATGACTGGATAGACGTATACGGTTTGACACAGGATGCGGCCCTTTTCATGGTCAAGACCGAGGTAGAAAAGCGCAACGGGCATCTTCCGGGTACGCGCACCATGTTCAAGCAGCTCAACGATGTTGCCATGAACTGGGCGGAAAACGGCGTTAGCGATTTGGAATCCGCTCAGGAATTCCTTTTGAAAACTTCTTCCTGCACAAATATAGCCAAGGCTGTGCTTAAACAGTTCGGACAGCGCAGGCAGCCTTCCATCGACGAGCTCCGGCTTGTCGAGAAGTGGACGGAGCAATGGAAGTTCTCTCAGGACGACGTGATAAAAGCGTGCGAGAAGACCGTTAACGGGGAAACTCCTTCCTTTGGTTACCTTGATAAGATCCTTGAGGGGCTCAGGAGCAACCCGGACGAGACTGCCAGGGAACAGGTCAAAAAACTGATCAGCCACCTTGGCATCGCCTCAAGGCCCACACCCGCCATGCTTGACGCCATGAAAAGATTTTCCGCCATGGGGTTTGAGTTTGAAGTGATCGAAGAAGCCGCCAAATGGTGCTCTCAAAATCAGCGGCGATCTTTCGAAGAGCTTGAAAAACGGCTTGAGAAATGGAAAGAACTGGGCATCAGCACACTGGCTGAAGTCGAGCAGGAGCGAAACGCCCAACAGTACTATTCCGACATCCTCACTAAGGTATACGAAGAATGTGGGCTCGACAGGCGAGTGACCGCCGGCGATATAAAGCTCATCAGGCTGTGGACGGCGCTTATCCCCACGGAAGCCGTTCTGTTTGGCGCGGAACTTGCGAAGGGTACGGATAATCCCATAAAATACATAGATAAACTTGTAAAAACCTGGAGCGCTAAGGGCCTGAATACGCTTGAGAAGATCAAGTCTGAGAACGAGATGCACGTATCCGCGCATTCATCGCA
>JAFZLE010000237.1 GCA_017551645.1 Clostridia bacterium
CCAACACGGTGTACCACGTAAGCTCCAAGTCCGTGCCCGAAAACGTGAGCCCCTTCGCGTCCCTCACGGTCACGTACCTTATCGCCGCGCTGGTGAGCGCGCTGATGCACTACGCCCTGGCGGGGGGCAGCGTGATAAAGGAATACTCCAAGCTCAACTGGGCGCCCGTCGCGCTGGGGCTGGTGATAGTGGGCCTGGAAGCGGGCTTCATGTACGCCTACAAGGCGGGCTGGCAGGTGAGCACCGCCGCCCTCGTCCAGAGCTGTTTCCTGGCAATCATACTCATATTCGTGGGCCGGCTGTTTTTCAAAGAAGCGCTCACCTGGAAAAAGCTGGCCGGCGCGGCGATCTGCCTTGTCGGCATCGCGCTGATCAACAGCAAATAGTTTTTTTTCGCCGCGGTGCCCGTCAATACACAGTAAGGAGAATCTTATGGATAAAAAGGCGCTGATCGAAAACCTGGTCCGGGACGCCCACGCCAAGGGCGGCTTTACCGGCGCGTGGCTTTACGCGGAAAACGGCGAGATAGTCTCAAAAGGCGCCGCGGGTCCGCGCGACCCCGGGGGCACGCTGCCCCTTACGGAGGACTGCGTGTTCGACCTGGCCTCCGTCAGCAAACAGTTCACGGCTTCGGCGGTGATGCTGCTGAACAGGCAGGGACTGCTCGGCCTTGACGACAAAATCACCCGATTCTTCCCGGAGATCCCGTATAAAGGCGTCACCATTCGCCACCTGCTCAACCACACCGGCGGCCTTCCGGATTACATGGCATGGCTCGACAAGACCGCGAAAAAGGAACACACTATCCCCGGCAACGACGCGATCGTCCGCTTCCTGTGCGAATGCGGGGAGGAACCCCTGTTCGCGCCGGGCGAGAAATGGGAATACTCCAATACCGGCTACTGCCTGCTGGCGCAGATCGTCGAGAAAGCGGCGGGCGTAAAGTTCGAGGATTTCCTGCGCGACAACATTTTCGTGCCCGCCGGCATGGCCTCCACACGCGTGTACCACCGCCGTAAGGACGCCCTCACCGTGGACGGCCTGGCTTACGGGATGGTGCTCCGCCCGGGGAGCGGCCGTTACCTCCTCCCGGACGACGATCCCATATTCAGCGAAGCGGTGACCTGCGACGGCGTGAACGGCGACGGGCTGGTGCACAGCAGCGTGACCGACCTGTACAGGTGGGACAGGGCGCTCAGGGCGGGAAAAGTGCTCACGAAAGCGGAACAGCTCGCCATGTACACCCCCGGCCGGCTGAACAGCGGCGCCGTCTCCGGCGACCCTTCCGACGAGGACGGGGATGCCTATGGCTTCGGCTGGTTCGTAAAGACCGATCCTCTCCTGGGGCTCACCGTCTGCCACAGCGGTGGTTGGTACGGCTACGATACCTGGTTCGAGCGCTTTTTGGACGCGGATCGCGTGCTTATCTGGCTGCGCTGCCGCGAATCCCTGGATGAGAGAGTATCAGAGGCGTTCAAAAGGGGCATGGAGGCGATCGCAAGGGACGAGGTGCCCGGGCCCGTGCGCGCAATAGAAGAGCTCGCCCTCAAAGACCCCGACAGGCACCTCTGGGAATCCTTTGCCGGCAGGTACGACTATTCCGCCGGCGAGTTCCGCATAAGCGAGGTCTTCCCGAAAGGCGCGGACCTGTACGCAAAAGCTTCTTACAAGGACAGCTGCTGCGAGATCAGGCTGTATCCGCTGGCCGAAAACACCTTCGGCGCAAAGGACCTGGACGGGGACATCGTGTTCGGCGACGGCTGCCTGACCTTGTGGGACAAGACCGCGAAAAAACTGTAAGTCCGTTATTCCGGGAGCGCGGCGCGTTCCGCGGCGGACAAACGACGGGAGGTAAGTAAGCGTATGAAATTCTACTGGGTAGACGGGTCCACAGTCAGCGTCAGGGCAGAAAACGGCGAGGTGGTCATCTCCGCCAACCGGGAAGGCCTGCTCTCCCTGGCGAACCACTTCCTGACCCTGTCGGAATCTTCCACGGGCGACCATTTCCACCTGGACGAATACAATTCCCTGGAAGACGGCTCTGTGGAGCTGATAGTTGAAAAGACGGAGTAGCCCCACTTGCCCCCATATTCGCCGCTGGCGCTTGACACGTGACCGCGCGTTGGCTATAATGTGACTCCGCGCGGTTTTATCCTTCATCAAGCAGGTCCCCATGGCGAAGGACGCGAAAGCGGGAATGCCCCGATATGCCCTCTTTCCGCCGCACCGCGCCGTACCGGAAAGCGATTGGATAAAACGAACATATATTTGGAGGAACAAAAATGACCGGCACTCTGAACACCTTACAGAAACTCGCAAAACTCGGCAAGATACTTAGCAGGATCGTGTACATTTTCTGCCTCGTGGGCGGCATAATGTGCGCCGTGGGCATGATCAGCATGCCCCTGTTTCCCGAAAGCGTCAAGCTCGGGGGCGTGACCATACACGCCTTTATAGAAAAGCACGCCGAGATCAGCGTGAACAGCTGCTACGCCGCCATGGCGATGGGCTTGATACTCTGCGCCGGCGAAGCCGTGCTGGCCAAGCTCGCCGAAAAGTACTTTACCAACGAACTTGCCACGGGCACGCCCTTTACCCTCGCCGGGGCAAGCGAGCTCATGCGCCTGGGCATCTGCGCCATCTGCATCCCCGTGGGCACCAAGATGATCGCCAACTTCGTGTACGGCATCATGGCGCACTTCATGCAGGACGTCAGCAAGCTCGTGCCCGGAGATACCGTCTCCATAGGCATGGGCGTTATGATGATAGTGGCGAGCCTGCTGTGCAAGTACGGCGCGGAGTACGCCCGTGAAGCGGAGCTGCCCACCAGGTATTCCCGCGAGGAATAGTCCTTTATATGCCTGCCGCGTCAGGCGGCCTTTGAAACGCAAATGTCCGAAAACGACGAAAACCGGGCCGACGAGGCCATAAACGGCATATATTCCCGCTTTTTTGACGGTGTCCCCGCCTGCTGCCGCGTAATAAACACCAGCAGGGAGGACACCGACTTCAGGCTCGCCGCGATAGTCACGTCAGCCACGGGCGAAAAGCGCGTTATCAAGCTGGCGGCGAACGATTTTACCTTTCCCGACAAGATACTCATGTGGCAGAGGACGGTGGAGGAATACCGGGACCTCGGCTATTACTGCCCCCGCATATTCAGCGACAGGAGCGGCGGTTTCCCCACGGTCGTGTACCAAGGGCGCGAGTGCGTGGCGTACGCGGAAGAGTTTTCCGTCTTTAGGCCCCTGGAGGACAGGGCGGCGGAAGGCGAAAGCGGCCAGAGCCCGGACCTTGCCCCCTACATGAAGGACATCTGGAGCATGACCGCGCGCGTCGCGGCCAAACGCCTTGACTACACCTCCTA
>JAFZLE010000238.1 GCA_017551645.1 Clostridia bacterium
AGGTAAGCGTCGTGCAGCCCCAGGTCGTAGGCGCCCCAGCAGTCGCCCGCGCTGCCCGTGGGCTGGCCGGCAGCGTTAAAGCCCGCGAGGCCTTTTACGTACGTGGTCACTATCAGCGTGGCGTTGCCGGAGCTGTTTTGGTTGAAATCCGGCAAGGCGTCATACACCTTCCGGGCGGTCTCGGGCGTCACGGCGGCGTACACGCGGGACTCCTGGGAGTTCTTCCAGGACGGGGCGAAACG
Source organism: Clostridia bacterium (assembly GCA_017551645.1). Taxonomy (GTDB): domain Bacteria; phylum Bacillota; class Clostridia; order Christensenellales; family Aristaeellaceae; genus RUG14130. The sequence continues at coordinate 243 of JAFZLE010000238.1, forward strand.
GGCGCGGCTTATCGCCTCCCTGAGCGTCGCTTCGTCTATCGCGCTGACGTATCCTCTCGCGCTCCTGCGCGCCATTATCAGCTTCTCGAATTCCATAATGCCCTCCTTATTACCAGTTGCCCCTTACGTGGCGGGAATAAAAGTCCTCGGTGAAATCCCTGAGGGAATCCTGTTCTATCGCGCTTCTGATATCTTCCATCAGCTTGGTAAGATACCTTAAGTTGTGTATGGAGCACAGCCTTAAGCCGAATATCTCCTCCGCCTTTAACAGGTGGCGGATGTAGGCGCGAGAGTAATTGCGGCAGGCGTAGCAGTCGCAGCCCTCTTCCAGGGGCCCGAAGTCCCGGGCGTAGGCGGCGTTTCTTATCACCAGGCGCCCGTTTCGGGTGAATACGGTGCCGTTACGGGCTACGCGGGTAGCCAGCACGCAGTCGAACATGTCCACTCCCCTGAGCACGCCCTCTATGAGGCAGTCCGGGGAGCCCACGCCCATAAGGTAGCGGGGCTTGTCCTGGGGCATCACCGGGTTCAGCGCCTCCAGTATGTCGTACATTATCTCCTTGGGCTCGCCCACGCTCAGCCCGCCTATGCCGTAGCCGGGCAGGTCGTACCGGGCCATCTGCTTCGCGCACTCCACGCGCAGGTCTTTGTAGAACGCCCCCTGCACTATGCCGAACAGCGCCTGATCGGGGCGTCTCCAGGCCTTAACGCATCTGTCCAGCCACCTGACCGTGCGGCGCATGGCCTTGTCCGCGTCGTCATAAGAGCAGGGATAGGCGCTGCACACGTCAAACTGCATCATTATGTCGCTGCCCAGCTTTTCCTGTATGCCTATGGACACTTCGGGAGAGAAGAAATGCCGGCTGCCGTCCAGGTGCGAGGCGAACATCACGCCCTCCTCGCTTATCTTCCTTAAGCTGGCAAGGGAAAACACCTGAAACCCGCCGGAGTCCGTAAGTATGGGCCGGTCCCAGTTCATGAAGCGGTGCAGGCCGCCCGCCTCCGCCACCAGGTCCTCCCCCGGGCGCAGGTGCAGGTGATAGGTATTGGAAAGGATTATCTGGGCGGAAAGCTCCTTCAATTCCTCCGGCGACACGGTCTTGACCGTAGCCTGAGTGCCCACGGGCATGTAGACCGGGGTCTCGATCACGCCGTGGGGAGTGTGCAGCCGCCCCCGCCGCGCGCCTGTCTGTTTGCACACGTGCAGCAGCTCAAACCTGAAATTCTCGTTCATACTTATCCTTTAAGCTTTTCTTCTGAATGAGGACGCGCCCATAGCTATCAAAAGCACCGCCAAGCTGCTCACCACCACGCACGCGCCCACAGGCAGGTGCCGCGTGCCCAGTTCGCTCAGCGCGCTTATGCCCATGCCCAGCGTGAAGGACACCACGGCGCTTACGGCGGAGATGATTATCATGCCCTTGAACGAGCGGGACAGCCGCCGGGCGGTGAGGGCGGGGAAGATTATGAAGCTGGATATCATCATGGCGCCAAGCACCCGCATGCCCATGACCACCGCGACGGAGGTCATAAGCGACAGCAGGAACTGGAACCTGTCCGCCTTTACGCCGCAGGCGCGGCAGTAGGTCTCGTCGAAGGTGACGGCAAACAGCCGGGTGTACAAAAGCGCGAATACTCCTCCCAGCACCACGCACAGCCCTATGACCGCCCACATGTAGCCCCGGGTCACGCCCATTATGGAGCCGAACATGCTGGTCTCCACGCTGTAGCCGTCGGTAAAGCGGCCCGCGATCACGCCCACCGCCAGCGCGACGGTGGAGAATATGCCAATGAACACGTCGCCGCCCATGCCGCTTTTGCGGTCGAACAGCATTATCAGCAGGCTGGTCAGGCATACCAGAGGTATGGACACCGCCAGCGAAAAATTACCAAGCCCTATCAGCGCAGCGACGGCGGTGGAGGCGAAACCTATCTCGCCCAGCCCATGGCCTATCAGCGCGTAGCGCTTTAATACCAGTATCACGCCCAGCACGCCCAGGCACAGGCTCATAAGCCCGCCCACCACGAACGCCCTTAGGGTAAGGGGGCTGGACAGTATGTCCCACAAGCTTAATGATGACATGTATGTTCGTCCTCCCTGCCCTGCCAGTCGCTGATCTTGCCAAGAAATTCCACCGAATGGTCCAGCACCAGCACCCGATCGGCGTGCTCCTTTACAAAGTGCCAGTCGTGGGTGGATACCACCACCGATACGCCTCTTTCGTCCCTTAAGCGGGTGAATATGTGCTGCAGCTGGTGAGTCATGCGGGGGTCGAGGGCGCTGGTGGGCTCGTCCAGCACCAGCAGCTCCGGATTGCCTGCCACGCACCGCGCCAAAAGCACCCGCTGCATCTGCCCGCCGCTGAGCGCGCCCAGATAACTGGACGCCAGATCCTGCACCTCCATAAGCTCCATTGCCGCCTCCGCGTCTTTGCGCTGCCGGCGGGTGTAGAACGGGAAGAACTTGTCCTGACGGGTACCGCTCAGCACGACCTCCCTCACCGTGGCGGGAAAGTCCCGCACCTGGGTGTGCATCTGGGCCATGTAGCCTATCTTAAGCCCCTTCGCCCGCTCCATTTCCCCGCAGGAAAAGGGCATGAGCTTGAGCATCCCCTTCATAAGGGTGCTTTTGCCGGAGCCGTTGGAGCCCACCAGCGCCAGTATCTCCCCTTTTCTCACGTCTACGGACACGTGCTCTATGGCGTCCTGCCTGCCCGAGCCGTAGTTCATCGATACGTCGCGTATGCTTATAAGTACGTTCTCTTCCATCTCAGTTCCCATTCAGCGCGCCTGACACGGCGGCGTAGTTCCCGGTCATTATCGATACGAAGCTTTCCCCGTTTTCGGCCTTGGATATGTTCTCCAGCGTGTGGAACACGCGTATCTCGGCGCCCGTTTCGCCCGCGATCTGCCTGGCTACGTCGCCGTTTGAGTGCTCGTCGGTGAACACCGTTTTGGCGCCCGACTGCTTCATGGCCTCTATTATCCTGATCACCTGGCCCAGGGAAGGCTCGTCCTCCTCGGAGCAGCTGTCGTAGGCGCTTAAATACTTTACGCCGTAATGCCTTAAAAAGTGACTGTAGGCGAACTGTCCGCCGAAGCACAGCACCGTGTCAGGATGGGCGGCGAACAGGGAGGCAAACTTTTCATCCAGCCCGCCAAGCTGTTTTACCAACGCGGCGCAGTTGTCCGTATAGAGCTGTGTTCCGTCTTTATCCAGCCTGACCAGCTCGTTTTTTATGTTCTCGCACATCTGCGCGGCAAGGCTCAGGTCCAGCCAGATGTGGGCGTCGTACTTGTGGTGATGCTCATCTTCCCCGGAGTGCGGGTTCTCCATGCCCTCCCACTCCTCATGAAGCGCCTCAAGGTCTATGTTTTCTGCGCACCTGAGCGTTTTTACTCCTTCCAGGCTGCCGGACAATCCCTTTACCCAGGTCTCCAGTTCGTCGTCCGTGTATATGAACAGGTCCGCCCGGCTTATCATGGCGGCGTCCCCCACGGAGGGCTCGTAGTCGTGGCTGTCCACCCCGTAAGGCAGCACCAGCTTCACGTTCGCCCGCTCGCCCGCGATCGTGCGCGCGAAATCGTACAGCGGGAACAGCGAGCACACGATATCCAGTTTCCCGTCGGCGCTGATCTTATCGTCTGCGGACGGCGTTTTCTCCCCGCAGCCCGCGAGGACGGCTGTAAGCATGAGCGCCAGCAGCGCGCATATAAGTCTTTTAAGCTTCATTTCCGGTCTCAACGTTTATCTCCTTTTCGAACTTCCCCCACACGCCTTTTGCCGGCGGCGGGCAGGTGAACGTCATTTCTTTTTTAAGCGTGGGATGTTCAAGCGTCAGTCTGAACGCCCACAGCGCCACCGTTTCGCCCCTGCGCCCGTGGCCGTAGCGCATATCCCCGTACAGGGGCAGGCCGATATGGGCGTGCTGCACCCGTATCTGGTGCTTGCGGCCAGTGTCCAGTTCCACCCTGACGAGGGTCAGATAATCCCTTGCCGCCAGGGGATACGTCGTCAACCGCGCTTTTTTCGCGCCCTGGGCAGTATCCGGCACCACCCGTACGTTCTCGCCCTGCTTGTCCAGCAGGCTGTTTTCCAGGGTCTTTTCTTCCGTGAGCTCGCCCTCCAGTACCGCCAGGTACTGCTTTTTCGCGGTGTGCAGCCTGAACTGCTCGCTCAGCCGCCCCGCCGCCTTGCTGGTCTTGGCAAACACCATCACCCCGCCCACGGGCCTGTCCAGCCGGTGCACCAGCCCCAGGTAAGCGTCTCCCGGCTTGTTCTTGCTTTTGACCAGGTAATCCTTCAGCAGGCTCAGCATGTCCGGGTCGCCGCTTTTGTCGCCCTGGGAGGGCAGGTTGGGGGGCTTGACCGCCACCAGCAGGTGGTTGTCCTCATACAGTATGCCAATATCCCCGCAGAGAGAGGGTACCGTCTTCATCCGTTTTCCCCCGCCTTCATAAGCCGGTGGCAGAAGAACCATTTGACCATGAGCCGCCTGTTTTTGAACTCGAAGCGGTAAAAGCCCGTCTGGGTATTGACCATGACCGCCTTCACGTCGTCCAGCACCAGGAACAAAAAGTCCTCCATGGGTATCTCGCGGCTCCCGCCGGCACCGGTGAACTTAAGCCCTTCCCGGCTGAGCGTGAGGGTGCCCGCGCCCAGCGGCACAGGCTTGTCTTTGGTGTCTTGCCTGAAATACGCGGCGGACATCTCTTCCTTAAGCATGA
>JAFZLE010000239.1 GCA_017551645.1 Clostridia bacterium
AGCTCTCTGCCCGCGGCGTTTTTCTCATGGCAGATAAAAAACACGTCTGACGCCCGTACGGATTACACCCTGGCGCTGTCGGTAAGCAACACGTTCACGATGCAGGAAGGCAGCCGCAACCGCTTTGAGGCGCACGAAGGGTTCTCCGCGATCACGCTCTCGACGGACAGATACACCCCTGATGACGCGGAATACGGGGAACTCATGGTCTCCACTGACGCGGGCGATGTTTCATACCAGGAATACTGGTTCAGAAGCGCGTGGTTTGACGAGCTCACCGTGTTCTAGAGGGAATTCACCGCCGCAGGAAAGCTCAAAAACCGTTTTTACCCGGACAATAAAGAGGTGCGCGTCAGTTCACGCGACATGGCGACCCTTGCGGCGCATGTAACCCTGGAACCGGGCGAAGCCGGGGAAATACGCTTCGTTGCGGCATGGTATTACCCCAACTTCGTCAAATACTGGGACGACGCCAAACCCATGTGGAAGCATGAGTACTGCCGGCGCTTTTCCTCTGCCGCCGAAGTGGCTGGATACTGCTACGGAAAGTATGACGGCTTATACTCCAAATCAAAGGCGTTCCAAGACGCGATGTTTGACACGACCATACCCGAGCTCTGCGCCGAGGCGGCCGCGTTCAACCTGGAGGTGCTCAAAAGCCCCACCTGCCTGCGGCTCGAGAACGGTGAATTCTGGGCGTTCGAGGGCACGAGGGCCCGAGACGGCTCGTGCGAGGGCACCTGCGACCACGTATGGGGATATCAGTATGCTCTGGCGTTTCTGTTCCCGAGGCTGGCCAGACAGATACTTGAAACGAGCTATGACCACAGCATGAAAGACAGCGGTGAGATGATGTTCCGCACCATGCTGCCGCTGGGGTCGAAGAAATGGGACTTCAGGGCGTGCGTGGACGGGCAGATGGGCAGCGTGATACGCTTTTACCGGGAGTGGAAACTGAGCGGTGACGACGAGTGGCTGCGCAGGTACTGGCCCAAGGTGAAGAAGTCCCTTGAATACGCGTGGAGCAGTGAGAACCGCGACCTGTGGGACCCCGGCAAGACCGGAGTCATAACGGGCAGGCAGCATCACACGCTGGACGTGGAACTGTTCGGCCCCTGTTCCTGGCTCACGGGCTACTATCTCGCCGCGCTCAAGGCGGCATCCGAGATAGCGGCTTATCTGGGGGAAACCGACAAGGCTGACGAGTACGCGTGCATGTTTGAAAGCGGAAGCAAGTACGCGGACAGGGAACTGTTCAACGGCAGGCACTATATACAGAAAATTGACGTGAAAGACAGAAGCATGCTCGACCCGTACTCCGAAAAGGACCCGGACGTGTACAGGTACTGGAACGATGAAAAACAGGAGATAAAGTATCAGTTCGCCGAGGGCTGCGAGATAGACCAGCTCATAGGGCAGTGGCACGCTTCTCTTGTGGGCCTGGGCGGCATATTCGATGCCGGGCAGCGCAAACAGGCGGCAAAGGCGATATACGACATAAACTTCAAGTCCATGCGGGACGTGGCGAATCCCTGCCGCGTGTTCGCGCTAAATGACGAAAAAGGTGCTGTGATATGCGAGTGGGCGAAAGATAAGTACAGGCCCCAGATACCGATCCCGTACACAGAGGAATGCATGACCGGATTCGAGTATGCGGCGGCGCAGCTGATGATGCAGGAAGGCATGATCGACGAGGGGGTCGAGCTTGTGGAAGCGATACGCGACCGGTACGACGGCGTAAAGCGCAACCCCTACGCGGAGATCGAGTGCGGTTCCAGCTATGCCCGGTCTATGGCAAGCTTTTCCATACCGGCGGTGCTGTCCGGTTTCATGTTCGATATGAGCGCGGGCATGATAGGCTTTATGCCGCGTCTCTGCGGGCGCTTCAAGAGCGTGTGGTTCGTGGCGGATGCCTGGGGCACGTTTGAGAAGACAGAAAGCGTTACAGAGATAAAGGTGCTGGGCGGCAGCCTTAAGGTCAACACCGTGAAACTGCCGTATCTTGACGGCGTTTCGGCAGTCATCTGTGATGGGAAAGAGATACCTTTCAGGTTTGACAAGGATACAGGCTGCGTCTTGGCAGACTGTACGGCAACACAGAGCGTGCGGATAGCAGGCGAACACCGCGTCTGCCCACAGACGCATACCTGACGAACTGCCGGCGGGACAGTCATGGATCCGGAACAGCTGGAAAGAAAAATATGCGCCGCGATCTGCCGAAGCGGAGGGCTTAAGGCGAAGGAGATCGCATCGGCGCTAGATATGGACAGGAGCACGGTCAACCGCGCGCTCTACGCGTCGCCGCTGCTTAAGGAGCTGTGCTATCAGGATAAGGATTACAGGTGGCACGGCATCATCCGCCAGGCAAGGCCGCACACGGGATTATTTGAGTTTTCGGGCTATTACGCAGCGGTATCCGAGTTTCTTGGTCTGGCGGAAGGCGAATGGATGGAGCGGCTGACTGAGGGCTGCCAGAGGATAGGGCGCAGCCTTAACGACACGCGGGGCCTGTACCATTCCTTCCGCGACTGCAGGGAGCAGATGGTCCGGCTGTTCATCGATCTGAAGGACATGCTGGGCGAGGGCTGCCTTAATTGGGAAATCGCGTTCGAGTTCCGTCTGAAACGGGCGAGCCGCGTGCGCATCTACGCGGACGTGCTCGTCATTACGGAAGACAGGGTTTTTTCTCTTGAATTCAAAATGAAAGATGCGGTCGTCCGGGAGGAAGTGATGCAGGCGGCGAAATATGTGCCGTACCTGGAGATAGTGTTCGGCCCGGATTACGAGGTGATACCTGCGCTGGTGCTCACCGGCGCGGAGGAGATATTCGAATTCGTGCCCATAGGCAAAAGCGACTATATACTCCCGGTCTGTTCGGGAGACATGCTGTTCAACGTGTTTGACGAATACCTGGGCTTCCTGTCCGGAGAGACTTAGCGAAAGCCGCATTTGCGGTGCTTATTCTTCGGGCGGAGTCAGCCTGTCCAGAGCGTCCTGAAGGCTGACGATGCCGAACTGCCTGGCTGCCATGGCGAGCCCGCACAGTACGCCCCATTTCTGTACCGCGGCGATCAGGTGGCCCTGTTTGTTGGTCTTTTTGTACAGGTCCACGCACAGCCTGAGGTCTGCCAGCACCGCGTTGAACTGCTCTGTCAGTATCTG
>JAFZLE010000240.1 GCA_017551645.1 Clostridia bacterium
AAAGACGTGTTCTTTCAGGCACAGCGCCTGGCCGTCAAGGGTTATGCTGTCATCTTCGGTAACTCCCATGGCGCTGTCGCATACAGGTCTTCCGTTGACCTGTACACGTCCTTTTTTTACCGCTTCCTTGGCTTCTTTTCTCGAAAGATTTGCCAGGCCAAGCGCCTTGTCAAGCCGCATAAAACACACACCTTTCCTTGTAACAGTATAGCATTATCGGGGCTGTGAATCAAGTACACAAAACAGCTAAAAAACGTAACATCATCTAAATATATTCAGTGTCATTTTGTGGTATAATATTATAGTAGGAATTTTATCAGAGCATGTATTTTGACGAGGTAAAAAATGTCCGAAAACACACATTACGACGAGAGTAATATCCAGATACTCGAAGGGCTGGAAGCGGTACGCCGCAGGCCCGGTATGTATATCGGTTCCACTGACGAAAGGGGCCTGCACCATCTGGTCTACGAGATAGTCGACAACGCGGTGGACGAGGCGCTGGCCGGGTATTGCAAAAACATCAATGTCACCCTTTTCGCAGACGGTTCCGTAGAAGTCATCGACGACGGGCGCGGTTTTCCCGTAGGCATCCATCCCAAAGCGGGGAGGCCTGCCGTAGAAGTGTGCCTTACCCTGCTGCACGCGGGCGGCAAGTTCGGCGGCGGCGGCTACAAGGTCTCCGGCGGTCTGCACGGCGTGGGCGCAAGCGTGGTGAACGCCCTGTCTTCCCACCTTATGGTAACCGTATATCAGGACGGCAAGGTCTACCGCCAGGAATATGAGCGCGGCAAGATACTGTACGACCTTAAGGTGATCGGCGAGACCGACCGCACGGGCACCACAGTGCGTTTCTGGCCTGACGTCAAAACCGGCGCCACTCCCGAGCCCGGCATTTTTGAGACCGGGAATTTCGAGTTTGAAACGCTGCATGTGCGTTTCCGTGAAATGGCTTTCCTGAACAAGGGCATACGCATCACCCTTACAGACGAAAGATGTGATCCTCACAGGCACGAGGAATACCATTACGAGGGCGGTATTAAGAGCTTCGTCGAGTTATTAAACACAAACAAGACCTGCCTCTTTGATGAGCCTATCTACATGGAAGGTGTCAAAAACGGCTCTTCCGTGGAAGTTGCGCTTCAGTGGAACGACGGCTATTCCGAGAACGTGCTTTCCTTCGCCAACAACATCCACACCCCCGAAGGCGGCACCCATCTTATGGGCTTCAGAAATGCGCTGACCAGGGTTATAAACGACTATGGGCGCAAAAACAAGCTGCTTAAAGACGCCGATCAGAACCTGACCGGCGACGACGTCAGGGAAGGCCTTGCCGCCGTAGTGAGCGTAAAACTCGAGGAGCCCCAGTTTGAAGGCCAGACCAAAAGCAAGCTGGGCAACAGCGAGATCCGCCCCATAGTCGATTCCATGGTGGCAGATAAGCTGTCCACGGTCTTTGAGGAAAACCCCGCCATCGCCAGGATCGTGCTGGACAAGTGCATTTCCGCCGCCAGGGCCCGTGAGGCCGCCCGCAAAGCCCGCGACCTTACCCGCCGCAAATCCGCTTTGGAAAGCGCATCCCTGCCCGGCAAACTCGCGGACTGCTCCGAGCGCGACCCTGCAAAATGCGAGATATTCCTGGTCGAGGGCGATTCCGCAGGCGGCTCCGCCAAGGAAGGCCGCGACAGGCATTTCCAGGCCATCCTTCCCCTGCGCGGCAAGATACTTAACGTGGAAAAATGCCGCATGGACAGGATGCTGGCAAATGAAGAGATCAAGGCCATGATAACCGCTTTCGGCGGCGGTTTTGACCGGGAGTTCGATCCTTCCAAACTGCGTTATCACCGCATAGTATGCATGACCGATGCGGACGTCGACGGCAGCCACATCAGGATCCTGCTCCTGACATTCTTCTTCCGCCACTTCCCCGGGCTTATCGAAAACGGTTACGTGTACATAGCTCAGCCTCCTCTCTACAAAATAACCAAGGGCAAGACCGAAAAATACGTGTATTCCGACGAGCAGCTGCAGCGTTACCTGGACGAGATCGGCAGGGATACCAAGCCTGACGTGCAGCGCTACAAAGGGCTTGGCGAGATGAGCGCGCACCAGCTGTGGGAGACAACCATGGATCCCGCCGTGCGCAGCATGTACCGCGTGACGCTCAAGGACGCCATCGCCGCCGACCAGCTGTTTACGCTGCTCATGGGCGACAACGTGGAGCCCCGGCGCGAATTCATCGAGCAGAACGCCCGCCTTGTCGCCGATCTGGATATATAACGGCCTAAGGAGCAAATAAATGAACGATCAGTATAATATAGGCTCGCTTACTCCCCTGGACGTAGAGGAAGAGCTTAAAAAATCATTCATATCCTATGCCATGGCGGTCATCGTGTCCCGCGCCCTGCCGGACGTGAGGGACGGTCTGAAGCCCGTTCACAGGCGCATCCTTTACTCAATGATGGAGCTGGGCAACACGCCAGACAAGCCCTACAGAAAGTCCGCGCGTATCGTGGGCGACGTGCTCGGTAAATACCATCCCCACGGCGATACCGCGGTATACGACGCAACGGTGCGTCTGGCACAGCCTTTCAACACCCGCTACACGCTGGTAGACGGCCAGGGCAACTTCGGTTCCGTGGACGGCGACGGCGCCGCCGCCATGCGATACACCGAGGTCAGGCTGGACAAGCTGGCGATGGAAATGGTGCGCGATCTTGACAAAGAGACCGTCGACTTCTATCCCAACTTCGACGAGACCCTCATGCAGCCGGAAGTCATGCCCTCCCGCTTCCCCAACCTGCTGGTGAACGGTTCCGCCGGCATCGCCGTAGGAATGGCCACGAATATCCCTCCCCACAATCTGGGCGAGGTCATAGACGCGTGTGTTTACTACATTGACCACCCTGACTGCGAAGTGGACGACCTTATGGAATTCGTCAAGGGTCCCGACTTCCCCACTGGCGGAATCATCCTTGGCAAACGCGGGATATATGACGCGTACCATACCGGGCGCGGCAGGATCATCGTGCGCGCCAAGCATGAGATCGAGGAAATGCCCCAGAACCGCCAGCGCATCGTCGTGACCGAAATCCCCTATATGGTCAACAAGGCGAATCTTGTCAGCAAGATCGCCCAGCTGGTGCACGAGAAACGGCTTGAAGGCATAAGCGACATCAGGGACGAATCCGACCGCAACGGCATGCGCATAGTCATAGAATTAAAGCGTGACGTAAGCTCGAACGTGGTGCTCAACTACCTCTATAAGCACACCCAGATGCAGGATACGTTCGGTACCATAATGCTGGCTCTTGTAAACGGCGAACCCAAGGTGCTTTCCTTAAAGAGCATCATAAAGCATTATATCGACCACCAGCAGGACGTTATCACCCGCCGCACCAAATATGAGCTCAATAAAGCCCAGGCCCGCGCGCACATTTTGGAAGGCCTGCTGATAGCCCTTGACCGCATAGACGAGGTCATAGACCTTATCCGCTCCTCTCCCAACCCTCCCGCCGCCAAGCAGGGCCTTATGGACATGCTTGCCATAGACGACAAACAGGCCCAGGCCATCCTGGACATGCGCCTGCAGCGGCTGACCGGTCTGGAACGCGAAAGGCTCCAGGAGGAGTAC
>JAFZLE010000241.1 GCA_017551645.1 Clostridia bacterium
AGGGCGTGGTAGAATTTATAGTGGATACAGTCAGGCGCGCGGGAGCGAACCCCTGCCCTCCCATCGTGCTCGGCGTGGCAATAGGCGGCACATTCGAGCAGGCAGCGGTATTCGCCAAGCTCATGACCGCCCGCCCGTTTGACGAGGAGAACCCGGATCCCGCTTACTCCGCGCTGGAAAAACGGCTGCGCATTGAGATCAACGCACTGGGTATAGGCGCGGCGGGTTTCGGCGGCAAAGCCACCTGCCTGAAGGTGAGCGTCTGCGCGCTGCCCACCCACATCGCGGGTATGCCCGTGGCGGTCAACGTGTGCTGCCACGCTTCCCGCCACGCGAAGGCGGTGATATGATGGATCTGAAACGGCTTACCCTTCCGCTTTCGGACGAAGCCGTCCGCTCACTGCGCGCGGGCGACTGCGTGCTGCTGAGCGGCACGGTATACACCGCACGGGACGCGGCGCATAAGCGCATCATCGAAGCGCTGAACAGGGGCGAAAAACCGCCCATAGACCTGAACGGCGCCGCCATATACTACTGCGGGCCCGCCCCCGCTAAAGAAGGCCGGGCAATCGGCCCCGCCGGCCCCACAACCTCCTGCCGCATGGATACGTACACGCCCCGCCTTATAGCCGAGGGGCTTAAAGTGATGATAGGCAAGGGCCAGCGCTCGGATGAAGTAATGGACGCGATAAAAGTGCATTCATGTGTGTACTTCGCCGCGGTGGGCGGCGCGGCGGCGCTGCTCTCAAAGCATATCACCGCCTGCGAAACCACAGCCTACGAGGACCTGGGCGCTGAAGCTATAAGGAGGCTCACGCTTGACGATTTCCCGGTAACGGTCGCAGCGGACTGTTTCGGCGGCAGCATATACAGCCGATAACAGGTTGAATGCTCGCTGACTCCGTCATAAAAACACAGAGCGCGTTTCGCGTTCTGTGTTTTTCATTTTCATTATTCCGCCTTGAAGCCCCCGTTTATGTACGCTGCCAGCATGTCGCTGATCCTGGCGTTTTTGCCGCCCCTGGCGACTATCACGTCCGCGTAGTTCACATAGGCGCGTATGTATTTTTCATACATGGGCTTGACGGTGGACAGATACTGGTTCTCTATGCCCTCTATGTCGCGCCCGCGCTCCACTATATCGCGCTTTATGCGCCTGAGCAGGCATATGTCGGGGTCCACGCTGATATATATCTTAAAATCCATCATATCCCTGAGCCGTTCGTCGTGGAACGCGTGTATGCCCTCGATTATCACCGTGTCCGGCTGATAGATGAGCTCGTCCGGTATGTCCGCGCGGCAGTGATGGGCGTAATCGTACGCCTTGCGGGTGATGGGCTTACCTTCCTTTAAGCAGGTGATGTCGTACAGCAGCTCATCGTGCTCGAACACGCCGGGTTCGTCGTAGTTGATCTTGCTGCGTTCCTCGAAAGGCAGGTAGGCGTGGTCACGGTAATAGGCGTCCTGATTGAGCAAAAGCGTGTTGCCCTTTAATTTCTGCTGCAATTCCTTGGCCAGTGTGCTCTTGCCCGAGCCGCTGGCGCCGCAGATCCCTATGATCAGCATTTTCTAAGCTCCTTTTTGGTTAGTACGGCCCGCTCCAGCAGGGTCCTGGCGTGGTTCACCGCGCTTACGTCGCTGCTTTCGCCGCCTATCAGCCGCGTGACTTCCCTGAGCCGCCCTGAATCGTCCAGACGGTTTACGACGGATACCGTGCGTTCGCCCTCCTGGTGCTTTTCCACCATGAACTGGGTGTCGCTCAGCGCCGCTATCTGCGCCAGGTGGGTCACGCAGATCACCTGCCTGTCCCCCGCCAGCAGTGCCAGCTTTTCGCCCACCGTCTGGGCCATACGGCCCGAAATGCCCGTGTCTATCTCGTCGAATATAAGGGTCTCTATACCGTCACCCGCCGCCAGCACCACTTTGAGTGCCAGCATGAATCGGGACATTTCGCCGCCGGACGCGATGTCCTTAAGCGGCTTCATGGGTTCGCCCGGGTTGGTGGAGATCACGAATTCCACTTCTTCCGCGCCGCGGGTGCAGGGCGGCACGGGAGTGAGCTGTACCTTCAGTACTGCTTTCTCCATGCCCAGGTCCTTAAGCTGCTCCATTATGGCCTTCTCAAGCCCCAGGGCGGCGCTCTTGCGGGCGGAAGTCAGTTCCGAAGCGGTCTTTATAAGCTCTTTTTCGGCGTCTTCCAGTTTTGCGGCAAGCTCGTCCCTCCTGAAATCTATATTCGCCAGCTCCTCCAGTTCTTCCTGAGCTTTCTGGGCGTACGCGATCACGTCGGCGATCTCGGGCCCGTACTTGCGCTTGAGCTTTTTCAGCTTCTCCAGCCTTTCGTACACCCTGTCCGCCTGGGCGGGATCGAACGAGAGCTCCTCAAACGCGCTCTGCACCTCGTAGCCTATGTCTCTGACCTGGCTGAGCGCTTCTTCCAGCCTGCCCGCCAGCTCCGCGTATTTTTCGTCCAGTTCAGATATCTCGTTAAGGGCGTTGAGCGCCCTCTCCATGCTCTCCTGCGCGCTGATGCTCTTGCCGCCCAGATACAGCCTTTCGTACGCCGTCCTCACGTTCTGGCTCAGCTTTTCGCTGTTCTCGAACAGGCGGCTCTGGCGCTCAAGCTCCTCTTCCTCGCCCTTTTTGAGCTTCGCGGCTTTGATCTCCTTGAGCTGCATATCCAGAGTGTCCTGCCGCTGGGAAAGGGTCTTCTCGTCCTGCGAGAGCCTTTCCAGTTCCGCTTTCAGGCCTGAATAAACGCTGTACGCTTCCTGCGTCCTGCACCTGAGGCTCAGCAGTTCCTTTCCGCCGAAGGCGTCAAGATACTCCATGTGCTCTTTTACGTTCAGCAGCCTTTGATGCTCCTGCTGGCCGTGCAGGTCGATGAGCAGGGAAGTGAACTCTTTTACGGTATTCAGCGGCACCAGCGCGCCGTTTATACGGCACAGGCTCTTGCCCTGATTGGTGACTTCACGGGTGACCTCAGCAAAACCGTCGTCGTACTCGATCTCCATATCGTCGAGAAACGCCTTGGCCCTGCCGCACCCGCTTATGTCGAACAGCGCCCGCACCCGGGCTTTTTCCGTGCCGGCTCTCACCATTTCCCGGCCGCCGCGGTGCCCCAGCGCCAGATTCACGCTGTCCACCACTATGCTTTTGCCCGCGCCGGTCTCGCCGGTCAGCGCATTAAGCCCCCGCGTAAGTTCTATGCGGAGGCTGTCGATAAGCGCGATATTCTTTATGTCAAGTTGAAGCAGCATTTCAGAAACGTTTTCCCGTCAGTTCCTTAAGGCGCGTGACCACGTCGTCCGTGTCCTCAATGTTTTTGACTATGGCCACCACCGTGTTTTCGCCGGCGATGGTGCCGATGATCTCCGGCCAGCCGAGATTGTCTATGGCCTCGGCGGCGGTCTGCGCGGCGGCAGTTATTGTCTTAAGCACGACCAGGTTGCCCGCGCCGTTCACGCTCGTGACAGATTCCGAGAAGATGCGCAGGTATCTGTCCTGCCCCTCTGTCTCCTCCTGCCCGCCCACGGTGTATTTGTAAGAGCCGTGATTCGTAGCGGTCTTTATGAGTTTGAGTTCCCGTATATCCCTCGACACTGTGGCCTGGGTCACATTTATACCCGCCTCAGCCAGCGCCTTGGTCAGCCCTTCCTGGGTGTCGATCTCCTGACTTGCTATGATCTCGAGTATAAGGGCATGGCGTTTTACCTTCATGCTGTGCCTCCCGTTTATTCATTACAGTCAGTATTATACATTATTTATACATTTTTATGCAAGACCCAAACAAGTCAAACGCCAAACTTAACATGCGCCGCGTTTACTGTGCGCTCTATATCGTCCCCTGAGACGCCGCAGCCGCCGGGCTGGTTTTTCAGGTGCAGCAGAAACTCGACATTGCCTTCCTGGCCCGTTATGGGCGAAAAGTCGAGCCCCACGGGACAAAAACCGCTGTCACGGCAGAAGGCGACTATGTCGCTGACTACCTTAATGTGTATGCCAGCGTCCCTGACCACGCCCTTTTCCCCCACTTCCTCTTTCTGCGCTTCGAACTGGGGCTTGATCAGCGCCACGAAGTCCGCTCCCGGCGCGAGCAGCTTAAACACCGGCGGGAGTATAGCCTTCAGGGATATGAAAGACACGTCCGTCACGCCCAGTTTCGGGCTTTCTGGGATATCCCCGGGTTTGAGCAGCCGCGCGTTGGTGCGTTCCATCACCAGCACCCTCTCGTCGTTCCTGAGCTTCCACGCCAGCAGGTTATAGCCCACGTCCACGGCGTAGACACGTTTCGCGCCGCGGCTGAGCAGCACTTGGGTAAACCCGCCCGTAGACGCGCCTATGTCCGCGCACACCTTGTCAGCGGCGGAAATGTCGAACACCTGAAACGCCTTTTCAAGCTTGTGCGCACCCCTGCTCACCCAAGTGTCAGTGTCCCCTTTGAGGCGCAGCAGCGAGATATCCCTGACCTTATCGGAAGGTTTGAGCAGCTTCTGAGTGCCATACAGCGCCCTGCCTTCCATTATCAGCGCTGCGGCGATGTTCAGGTTTTCCGCCAGACCCGCCTTTACCAGCGCCTCATCCGCTCTCTCAGCCACGCTTGCCCTCCTTTATGCGATCCGCTACGCTCCCGGCATCCAGACCGCACATGCGCTGCTGTTCCGCCACGGTCCCGGCGGGTATGTACCTGTCCGGCACGCACAGCAGGTCTACGCTGGCTCCTTCGGGAGCGAGGGTGGCGATCTCCTCGCCCAGGCTGCCCGTCCGGACGCTGTCCTCCAGCACGAATAGGCGTTTGTACACGCTGAATACCCTGCTTAAAAGTGCTTCGTCCAGCGGCTTTATGAACCGGGCGTTGACTATCCCGCAGTCGATGCCTGATGTTACAAGTTTGCCCGCGGCCTCCCGCGCAGTCTCAAGCATTTTGCCATAAGAGATAATGCACGCGTCTTTGCCGCGCTTTTCTTCTTCCCACTCTCCCAGGTCAAAAACCGGGTCATTGCCGTCGTCAGGCAGGCATTTGGGATACTTTATCGCGAAAGGCCCATCCGCCAAAAGGCTTAAGTCCAGCATGCGCCGAAGCTCTCCCATATTAGCCGGCGCTGTGACAGTCAGCTCCGGCAGGCCCCTTAACAGCGAAGTGTCGAACACGCCCTGGTGCGTTTCCCCGTCCGCGCCGTTCAAGCCGCTCCTGTCCACCAGAAGCGTCACGGGAGCACGGTTAAGGCATATATCGGCGTTTATCTGGTCGTATGCCCGCTGCATAAATGTGGAGTACAGCGCCAGGTACGGCTTTAATCCGTTTATCGCCATTCCCGCGGTCATCCCTGCTGCGTGGCCCTCCGCTATGCCCACGTCGAAACACCTGTCCGGATACTCGGCCTTGAACGCGGCCAGTCCGGTGCCGTCCAGCATGGCCGCCGATACGGCACAGATCCTTTTGTCCGCTTTTGCGTGTTCGATCAGCCAGTCCGATACGGCTTTGCCGCAGGACGGCTCAATACTGGCGTTTTTCGTTTTGCCTGTCAGCTTGTCGAAGGGGCCTACACCGTGGAACGCCTCCGGCGTCGCCTCGGCAGGAGGATAGCCCTTGCCCTTTCGCGTGACGACGTGCACCAGCACCGGCATCTCATATGTGAGCGCCCTGGAAAACACCCGCTCCATCTCGGCTATGTCGTGGCCGTCGATGGGCCCGAGATATTCGATCCCCAGGCTTTCAAACAGCTGGTCGGACACGAACAGCGCTTTCACGGCGTTTTTTAGACGGGTAAACAGCTTTTCGGTGGACTTACCGCCTTTGGGCAGCTTGTAGATAAGCTTTTTTACCGTCTGCTTGAGTCCCCTGTAACCGCCGCTCTGGCGCATGTGGGTCAAATGCCTTGCCAGCGAGCCCACGTTTGGGGAAATGCTCATCTCGTTGTCGTTCAGCACTATGAGCATTTTCGCCCGGCACTGGCCCGCGTCGTTCAGGGCTTCATACACCATGCCGCCCGTAAGCGCGCCGTCTCCAAGCACGAGGGCGATGTTATAGTCCTCGTTCTTAAGCTCCCTGGCTCTTGCCATTCCCAGCGCCAGGGACACGGAATCGCTGGCGTGCCCGCTGCTTACCTCGTCATACTCGCTTTCGTCCCTGCGGGGAAAGCCGCTTACGCCGCCCGCCTTGCGCAGAGTGCCGAATCTCTCGTACCTGCCCGTGAGCAGTTTATGGGCGTAGCACTGATGCCCCACGTCGAATATCAGTTTATCCCGCGGGACGCTCAATACGCTGTGCAGGGCGATGGTCAGCTCCACCGCCCCTAAATTACTCGCCAGATGTCCCCCGTTGCGGGACACCGTGTCTATTATTTTATCCCTGATCTCCCCCGCCAGCGCCTGCTTTTCAGATACAGACAGGCCTTTTAGCCGGCTCGGGTCTTTTATGTTTTCCAGCATTTCAGTAAGTGCGTTTCGCCATGTCCAGCGTGAGGTGCTTAAAGTAGTCTCCCCTGCCGCCGAATATCTCCAACGCGGCTATCGCGCTGTCGCAAAGCCTTTTGGCGCAGTCCCTGGCTCCTTCAAGCCCCATAAGGCTCACCGCCGTCAGTTTGCCCTCGGTCTCGTCCTTTCCCTTTGATTTTCCGAACTTGTCAGCTTCCGCGGTGACGTCGAGTATATCGTCTGTCACCTGGAACAGGCGCCCGAAGTCAGACGCGAACCTGGTCAGCGCGCCGATCTCCTCCCTGCCCGCTCCCGCAAGGTGCGCGCCCGCCTGCACCGCGCCTATAAACATTGCCGCGGTCTTTCCGGCGTGTATATACTCAAGCAGTTTTTCGTCTGCGTCTGTACGCTCTTCGGCGTACAGGTCCGCGCACTGGCCCGCGACCATACCCGTAACGCCCGCGCCTCTGGCGATGGCATAGATCGCTTTCAGCGCGTTCTCCTTGTTTATACTGCCGTTCAGCGCCGCGGAAAGCATGGTCTCGAACGCGAAAGAAAGCAGGCCGTCTCCCGCCAGTATCGCCTGACCCACGCCGAACACCACGTGGTTGGTAGGCTTGCCCCGCCTCAGACAGTCATCGTCCATTCCTGGCAGGTCGTCGTGTATAAGGCTGTAGGTATGTATCATTTCCAGAGCGCAGGCGTAATCCAGCGCCTGGTTTACGTCTCCGCCGTTTATCTCGCACGCTTTCAGCAGCATGCAGGGCCTCAGGCGCTTGCCTCCCGCCAGC
>JAFZLE010000242.1 GCA_017551645.1 Clostridia bacterium
GCTGCGCGCTCCCACATTGCGCAGATGTCTTTGTGAGGGCCCACGTTTACGCTGTTCATGGGGTTCACGGCGGAATCATAGTTGAAGAAATTGTCGTGGTGGGTAGTCTGCGCGGCAAAAAACTTCGCGCCGCTGTCGATATATAGGTCTATCAGTTCGTCGGGGTCGAACTTCTCGGCCTTCCACAGGGCGCAGATATCCTTGTATCCGAATACGGAAGGATGGCCGTACAGCCGCAGATGGTGTTCGTAAGCGGGAGTGCCTTCCTGATACATCTTTCTTGCATACCAGTCGCCGAACATGGGCACGCTTTGGGGACCCCAGTGGGACCAGATCCCGAACTTGGCGTCCCTGTACCATTCAGGCGCTTTGAAATTGTAGAGCGACTCAAAACTCGCCTCAAACAGTTTCAATATGTTATTCCTCCGGTTTGACCGTCCTTACGCTCTCCCTTTCGACCACGTTGACGCCCATCCTTATCCTGATAGGCGTTTTTTCGTTGTATTTCATCATTTCCCACAGGCGGTCAACGGCGATCCTGCCCAGACGGGTCTTATCCACCCTTATGGTGCTGAGGGCAGGCTCTATGACCTGGCACATGGGCATATCGTCCATACCGATTATTGAGATATCGTCCGGCAGCTTGTAGCCCTGCCCCTTTAAGGCACGGATGGAACCCATTGCGATTATGTCATTGCCCGCGAACAGCGCCTTGGGCAGGTCATTCGTGTGGTTTTCCACATAACGGTACATATCCACGTAAGCGCCCTCTACGGTAGGCTCCACGGGGATGCGGACGGGCTCCGGGAAGCCTTCGGAAGCGAGCCCGTAGGCGAAACCGCGGTAACGGTCTTCCATGTTGTTAAACGGCAGAGATGAATCCAGGAACCCGAAATCGGTATGCCCCTTGGAAACCAGGTACTTCGCGGCAAGATAGCCCGCTTCCTGATTGTCAATGGACACGCTGCAGTAGCTTTCAAACTTGAAATCGCTGTCCAGCAGCAGTACCGGGTGTGCCATGCGGGCAAGCGGTATCAGGTCGCTTTCGTCCATTTCGGTGGCGAGCAGCAGCATGGGCCTGTCCAAAAGCTCGGTTATATCGTCCTCGCCCGTGCATTTGTTTATAAGCAGGTCGCAACCGAGCCTGTGGCATTCATCCTGTATGCCTTCGATGAGCTGGCTGAAAAACGCGGTGTCCATTACCACCTTGCCGTGTTTCCTGTAAATGACAAAGCGCATGCTGCGCCTGTCCGATTCCGCCGGAGTCTTGTAACCCATCTGCGCAGCGAGACGGCGAATGGACTCGGCTTTATCGGTGTTTATGCCGGTCTTATAGTTTAGCGCATTGGAAACGCTGGCGGTGGATACGCCTGCCGCCTTTGCAATGTCTGAAAGTCTTAATTTGCTCATACGCCCTCCATATATCTTTTTCTATTATAATCGACGCATCAGCAAACCACAAGTATATGCTAAAATTTAACATAATATTTCAGTATACAAATTCTATATGCAGCGGCTTCCCATGCTCGCCCATAGAGCGATCGAGCCCGGCAGTAATACTTTAAGCTTTTTTCATATCCATTTCTGCCTTGTATTGTCAAAAATTCATATAAGAAAGTATAAATTCATGAAAAATAATCCTTATCGTGTATAGACAACTTATTGCCGTTCTGATATAATGTATTCGGACAGTCATTTTCATTGTTCCATTTTGTTCCAACACCCGTCAGGAGGTTGCTCCATGACCTTTCGCGAACGGAAAAAATCAATAATCGTACGCCTGCTGAAATATCGCTGGCTGTACCTTTTGGGCCTGCCCGGCATGGCGGTCATATTCCTGTTCCACTACCTCCCCATGGGCAGCCTGTTAATGGCGTTTGAGGAATACGACCCCTGGATCGGTCTTGCCTCAAGTCCTTTCGTAGGGTTCAAGCATTTTGCAAAGCTCTTTAACGATTCCAAGTTCTACCTGATGCTGCGCAACACCCTTACGATCAGCGCGCTCAGCCTTTTGACGTTCCCCGCCCCCATCATCCTGGCGCTGCTGCTTAACGAGGTTCGCTCCGCGGCGTTCAAAAAGACCATACAGACCACCATTTATTTGCCTCACTTCCTATCCTGGACGATCGTCGTCAGCCTTACCTTCTTCCTGCTCAGCAGCGAGCAGGGTCTTATCAACAAGATCATCGTTTCCAACGGGGGCACCGCGCATTCCTTCCTGTTTGACAAAAGCATTATTTACTTTATTATCGTAGTGCAGTCGGTCTGGAAGGGCGTCGGCTGGGGTTCCATAGTCTATCTTGCCGCCATTGCCGGCATAGACCAGGGGCTTTACGAAGCCGCGAAGATCGACGGCGCCAACAAATTCCAGTCCATTATCCATATCACTCTGCCCTGCATACTGCCTACCGTCGCGGTAATGCTCATACTTAAAATGGGTTCCATAATATCCGTCGACTTTGAGCAAGTGCTGCTCATGACCAACGCCCTCGTTAAGGACAAATTGGAAGTATTTGAAGTCTACATCTACAACAACGGCGTCAAGAGCGGCTCTACCCAGTTCAGCTACACTACCGCGATCGGCATGTTCAAGTCAGTAGTCAGCACGATCCTCGTGATCGTAACCAACCGTATCGTGTCGTCCAACGGCATGAAGGGCATCATTTAAGGAGGCGGGACATGACACGGGATATCATCAAAAATCCAGTTAATGACAAACAGTTCCGCCGTCTGGGCATGCGTACGAGCGAGAACATCTACCAGCTTATCATCGGGCTGCTGCTCGCACTGCTTGCATCTACGATGGTGCTGCCTTTCCTGTACGTACTGGTCATTTCCTTCACGGATTCCACAGCTTACACCTCCGGTACATTCTACCTTTGGCCCAAGAAGTGGTCTATTGAGGCGTACAGCCTGATACTCAGCGGCAGGGGCTTCCTTAACGCCCTGAAAGCTTCCCTGTTCATCACGTTCGTTGGCACTCCCATAAACGTGTGCGCGAACGCCGGGCTGGCTTACATGCTTTCCAAGGACGAGCTAGTCGGCAGGAAGCTTATAAACCGCCTTGTCATGTTCACCATGCTCTTCGGAGCCGGCATGATCCCCAACTTCATCAACATCAAGAATCTGGGTCTCATAAACAGCTGGTTCGCCAACATCCTCCCCTCCGCCTGCGGCGCGTGGACCGTTATGGTTATAAAGAGCTTCTTCCAGGAACTGCCGAGGGATCTTGAGGAAGCCGCCGAGATAGACGGCTGCGGCACTATAAAGATTTTCTTCAGGATAATCCTGCCGCTGTCCCTCGCGATGCTGGCGACCTTCACACTGTTCGCGTTCGTCAGCTATTGGAACTGCTATTTCTCCGCCATACTGTA
>JAFZLE010000243.1 GCA_017551645.1 Clostridia bacterium
CTCATGCGGGAGCACGGCGCGGACATAGTCAAGACCGCGCTGTTCACAAAGGACGCGGCGCTGTGCGGCTTATACGACCGCAGGGAGTACATGAAGATACTGCTCCCCGACACCATACAGAGCAACGTGATAGGCTGTCTTTTCAAAAAGCGGCTGTACGAGGGCGTGCACCACTTGATCGGCTACACCACCGGGGACTACTACATCTTCCCCCGGCTGGCGGACAATATGGACAGGATAGTGGTGGAAAACAGCGGCACTTACCATTACCGCGCGGTCAGGCCCGGCAGCATCACCTACAACGGGCGCAACTCCTTCAAGGGCTTCTATCCCCGGGCGGTACACCACCGCGACAGGTACGACAGGTATAAGGACGAGTTCCCGGAAGAATGCCGCGAGGTGCTCAGGCAGCTGGTGGATTACGCCTGCATGGCCTGCCTCTTCGCAAACGGCGACCCCCGCGCCGGGGAATGCAGGCAGATACTCGTGCATGAGCAAAAAGACATAATGGCGTCTTCCGCCGTGAGCCCGTACAAGAAATGGCTCGCCCGCCAGGTGATCTCTTCCGGAAAACTGCTTTTCGCGGCAAGATCCCTGCACAGCGTGAAAGGGCATTTACGGACCTTCCGCGAGCGGCTCAAAAGCCGCGCGGGTTCCGGAGAATAGATCCCCCCCTTCCGAAAGGAAAGACCCCCCCCCGTGAAGATACAAAGGACGAAAAACGCCGCGCGCAATATCGCTTTCGACGGGCTGCTGAAGCTGTTCACCATGCTCGTTCCTTTCCTGCTGCGCCGGGTGATGCTGCAGCAGCTCGGGGCGGGGTATCTGGGGCTGAGCGGGCTGTTCCGCTCCGTACTCTCCTTTCTTAACCTGGCGGAACTGGGCGTGGGCAGCGCCATGGTGTACAGCATGTACAGGCCCATCGCCTCCGGCGACACCGCCTCCATACGCGCGCTGCTCAGGCTCTACCGCGGTTTCTGCCGCGTCATAGGCCTGGTAATAGCCGCGGCGGGGCTCGCGCTGACGCCGTTTCTGCCGGCGCTGGTAAAGGGCGACGTGCCGCCCGGCATAGACCTGTACATACTCTACTACATGAACCTGGGCAGCACGGTGCTCACCTACTGGTGCTTCGCCTACAAGGGCTGCCTGCTCACGGCGCACCAGCGCGTCGACGTGGCCAGCCGCATAAAGCTGGGCGTGAGCCTGGCGGAATACGCGCTCAAGTTCGCCGCGCTCATATGGTTCAGGAACTTTTACCTCTACCTGCTCATACAGCTGCTGGCGCAGATCACCGGCAACCTGGTCACCGCGTATTTCGTGGGAAAACTGTTCCCCGAGTACTCGCCCGAAGGCAGGCTGCCACGGGAGCAGGTGAGCGACATAAGCCGGCACGTGCGGGACTTTTTCACCGCCAAGTTTTCCCACGTCATATCCGAGTCGGCGGACACCGTGGTGGTCTCCGCATTCCTGGGCCTAACTGTGCTCGCGGTCTACCAGAATTACTTCTACGTGATAGTCTCCCTGCGCGGCTTCCTTGAAGTCGCGGTCACCGCGTGCATAGCGGGCGTTGGCAACAGCCTGGTCACCGAGAGCAAGAAAAAGAATTACCGGGACCTGCGCCGCTACAGCCTGCTGTTTAACTGGGTGATGGGCGTGAGCACCCCCATGCTGCTGTGCCTGTACCAGCCCTTCATGGAGATGTGGATGGGCCGGAAGAGCCTGCTCCCGCCCGGGTACGTGATATGCTTCGCGGTGTACTACTACACCGTGGGCATGAACAAGATACTCAACATGTTCAAGGACGCCGCCGGCATCTGGCACCGCGACCGTTTCCGCCCCCTGACCGCCGCTGTCGTAAATCTGTCGCTCAACCTGCTCACCGTGCGCAAGTTCGGGCTGTACGGCGTGCTTCTGTCCACGGTGGTGTCCATGGCGGCGGTGCAGATCCCCTGGCTGCTGCATAACCTTTTCAGCGAGATCTATCCCCGCGAGAACCTGAGGGAATACGTAAGGGAGCTCTGCCTGCCGGCGGCGCTCACGCTGCTGTCCTGCGTGATCGCCTGGCTCATATGCTCCCGCGTGGACGGCAGGCTGCGTGAAAGGCTGCTTATCTGCGGCGCGGTGAGTTTCGCGGTGCCCAGCCTGCTGTTCTGCCTGGTGCTGGGCCGCAACAAACTGCTCAGGAAGACCGTTATACAGCTGTGGCGCACCCTGATGCCCGGGCAGGGCGGGGAAGACGATACCACCCAAGACAAATGAGCGCGCCCGGGCACAAAAAAGCCGAAGGAGCTTCGTCCTTCGGTTTTTTGTTCCGAAAACAGTCTATATTTCCGTGAGCGCCAGGGGCTCGTTGAGCAGGCTCAGGCTTATGGGCATGTCCCACAAAAGCTTGGGCAGCTCCCGTATAAGCTTTGCCGGCGCCGAGGCGAGTATGCCCGGCAGGGCGCGCATGGCGAACGTCCGATCCAGCGCCTCTTTCCTGTCTCCCGCCATAAGCTGTTCCAGCGCGGCGCAGAACTCGTACATCTCGCCCAGCGTCCTGCGGCTCAGGCGCGCGCCCCTGCCCGTAAGCTCTTTTATGAGCGTCTCCATGCGCAGGGCGTTCCCGCCGCTGACCTCGGCTGAAGACGTGAACATCTTCATGAACGCCTCAAGCCCCGGGGCGGCGGATGCGGCTCTGGGCAGGCTCTGCCGCGTCCACTTTTCGGGCACGTAGGGCTTAAGGCGTATGAAGAACGCCCTTTCCAGCAGCCTGGGGTCCAGGGGATAGCCGTAGCCCGCGTCCTGGCAGGTCATGAGCACCGTGACGCCCTGCTCCTTCAGCCTGAAAGCGGCGTCCATCATGCCGCGGCTCTGGTCGTCGCCGCGCTGGGCATTCACGTCCTCTATCGTTACCAGCCGGGGCGTGAGCCTGTCGTCGGCCAGCATAAGGGCATTGAACACCGCGCTTTTCCTCACGTCCGCGGTGCCCGCGTCTATCTTCACGTATCTTTCCGCACCCTCCTGGGTCAGCCCCAGCACGCCCGCCAGCGCGTCCGTAAACGCGCTCTTGCCGCAGCCGGGCTCGCCGGACACCAACACTATGCCGCCCACCGCGACGGCGATGAGCAGGCTGAGCGCCTCGTCGTTGGTAAGGTGCACGCCCATTTTCTCAAAATGGCTACGCAGGTCGCTGACCAGCTGGGCGGGAGTGAACCCGGCGGTCCGGGGCACGCCCGTGAACGCGCCTTCCTGCGCCTGCACGCCGTCCCTTATCAGCCCCGCCGCGCGGCTGAACATGGCGAATTTCAGGAATTCCCCGTCCAGTTTCGCCTGGCCTTCGCCGGAAAGCAGCTTTTCCGCTTCCCTCTGGGCCTGGCGCGCGCTCTCCGCCGCCCTTAAGCGTATCTCCTTTTCCTGGTTCAGGCGGGCGGTCTCTTTTTCCAGCCGGGCAAATTCCTCCGCGTGGGCGCGGCGGGTCTCCTCCATTATCTCGCCCTGCTTCTCCAGTTTCTGGCTTTTGAGCTTGTCTATCTCGGTCAGGAGCTTAAGGCGCTCGCCTTCCAGTTCGTCCAGCAGCCCGTCCCTGGCGCCGCCGGCCCGGGCAGTGTTCTCCCCCGACATCCCCAGCAGCTCCTTAAGCCCGCTTATGCCGCTCAGTCCCCTGCCCAGCGCCGCCTTCGCGTCGTTGAGCTCCAGCGCTTCCTTAAGCGCATTTATCGCCTTTTCCACGGGAGAGACCGCGGCGCTCTGGTGCGCCAGATCGCTCACCGACGCCCCCAGCCTTTCCACGCGGCTTTGCTTCCACTGCTCGTCCACTATCTCGAATATGCTCCTGCCCCGGCGGGGATTGAGCCCCGTCTGGCC
>JAFZLE010000244.1 GCA_017551645.1 Clostridia bacterium
AGCCGACCACGCTGAGCAGCGACAACTTCTACAATATCCCCGGCGAGGGAGCGGCGGCCATCACCGTAACGGTCGATGACGACGGCAATGGCAACCTGGTCATCACCGATGTGGCGTACTCCGGCGAAGGCGAGATGAGCAGTGACGGTAAGTTCACGTTCACCGCCAAGTTCACCAACGAGTACCTGCCGACTCCCGTTACTTACCAGCCTCACGTGAAGAAGCTTATGACCGACATAAGCAGGCCGCTGCCTGTGAAGGTCACGGTGCCCTTCACGATGACGATAAGCAAGAACCCGAATGGCGGCGCCGAAGCTCTGACTCCGGAAGACCTGACTCAGATGATAGAGCTGCCCAGCGCGACGACCTGGACGACCTACACCTACGAGACCAAGGACTTCAGCGAGATCAAGTTCACTTACGCCGGCACTTATGAGTTTGATATCGTGGAAGGCGATTACACCGCCGAGTCTGAGCTGGTTGAGGGCACCTTCGTCAAGAAGCCTGCCACGCCCGCAAAGATCCAGGTGGTCATCGAGGACGACAAGAAGGGCAGCCTGTTCATCAAGGAAGTGAAGGTCCTCGCGGGTGAGACTACCGCGACTGAGGGTGAAGAATTCACTTACACCGCGCAGTTCACCAACGAGTACATCCCGGAGCCGACCACCTACCAGGCGCACGTGAAGAAGCTGATGACCGACATCAGCCGCCCGCTGCCGACTGCGGTAACGGTACCCTTCACGATGGAAATCACCAAGAACCCGGACGACGGCGCCACCCCGCAGAAGCCTGCTGACATGACTCAGGAGATCGTGCTGCCCAGCGCTACGACCTGGGCGGGTTACGAATACGAGGTCAAGGACTTCAGCGTGATCGACATCACCTGGGCGAACGAATACGAGTTCAGCATCACTGAAGGTCAGTGGACGTCCACCCCGACGCTGGCTGAAGACACGTTCCACAAGCAGCCCGCGACCGACGCGACGCTCAAGATCAAGGTCGAAGACCAGAACGGCCAGCTGGTAGTCGCAAGCGCGACCGCCACGGGCGAGACCACGACGGTAGGCGGAACTGCCGAGAACTACACCTACACCGCCGAGTTCACCAACGAGTACATCCCGAATCCCACGACCTATCAGGCGAAGGTAAAGAAGCTGATGACCGACATCAGCCGCCCGCTGCCCATCGAAGTGACGGTACCCTTCACCATGACGATCGCGGAGAACCCGGACGACGGCGCGTCGACCAAGGATCCCGACGGCCTGACTCAGGAGATCGTGCTGCCCAGCGCTACGACCTGGGCGGGTTACGAGTACGAGGTCAAGGACTTCAGCCTGATCGACATCACCTGGGCGAACACCTACACCTTCACCTTCGAGGAAGGCCAGTGGACCTCCACCCCGACGCTGGCCGAAGGCACGTTCTACAAGAAGGACGCTCCCGACGCCAAGATCGAGGTCAAGGTCAAGGACAACATGGGCAACCTTGAGGTCGAAAGCGTGACGGTCCATGCCGGCGAAGCGGGACAGAGCACCGTTGGCAGTGACTTCGTGTACACCGCCGAGTTCACCAACGAGTACATCCCGAAGCCTACGACCTATCAGGCGCACGTGAAGAAGCTGATGACCGACATCAGCCGCCCGCTGCCCATCGAGGTAACGGTACCCTTCACGATGGCTATCGAGGACAACCCGGACGACGGCGCGTCGACCAAGGATCCCGACGGCCTGACTCAGGAGATCGTGCTGCCGAGCGCGACGACCTGGGAGGGCTACACCGGTTACGAGACCAAGGACTTCAGCGTGATCGACATCACTTGGGCGAACACTTACGAGTTCAGCATCAAGGAAGGTCAGTGGACGTCCACCCCGACGCTGGTCGAAGGCACGTTCCACAAGCAGCCCGCGACCGACGCGACGCTCACTATCGAAGTTGAAGACCAGAACGGCCAGCTGGTGGTCGTAAGCGCTACCGCTACGGGCGAGAGCACTGAGGTAGACGCGGACGACAACTACACCTACATTGCCGAGTTCACCAACGAGTACATCCCGCTGCCGACTGATTACCAGGCGCACGTGAAGAAGCTGATGACCGACATCAGCCGCCCGCTGCCCGTGGACGTAACGGTCGACTTCGAGATGGCGATAACCGACAACCCGGACGACGGCGCCACGCCGCAGGACGAAGCTACCATGAAGCAGCAGATCGTACTGCCCAAGGATACTCCTATGGAAGAGTACGAGAGCGAGGTCAAGGACTTCAGCGTGATCGACATCACCTGGGCTAACACCTACAAGTTCAGCATCGAGGAGACCGGATACTCGTCCGATCCCGCGCTGGTAAGCGATACCTTCCATGAGCAGCCCGCGACTCCCGCGACCCTCGAAGTCGAAGTTATCGACAACTACGGCCAGCTGGTAGTCAAGAGCGCTACCGCCACGGGCGAGAGCACGGAGGTAGACGCGAGCGACAACTACACCTACACTGCCGAGTTCACCAACGAGTATATCCCCGAGCCGACCGATCATCCGATCCAGGCTCAGAAGATAGTCGAAGGCGAAGAGACGCAGAAGGATATGGAGTTCACCTTCACTCTGACTCCGATCAGCGCGGTGCTGACCAACGCGACCACGACCATGGACGCGTCCGAGATGCCGATGCCGCCGGAGAGCGAAGTAACGGTGGTAGGCCCCGCCCTTGCCGAGTTCGGTGAAGCCCATTACGAGTGGGCCGGCGTGTACACCTACGAGATCGCCGAGACCATCGGCAACTACGTAGGCTACACCTTCGACGGACGCATCTGGACGGTGACCGTGACGGTCGTCGACAACAACGGACAGCTGGAAGCCTCCTCCGAATACGAGGCGGACGACGGCGCCCAGGCTGAACTGGCCGAGTTCCACAACCTCTTCGAGACCGCGCCTCTGACCATCCGCAAGACGGTGACCGGCGTGTCCATCGATACGACCCGCAAGTTCAAGTTCAAGGTCGAACTGTTCGACGAGAACGAGGAGCCTCTGTACGGCAAGTACGAGTACACCGGCGCTGTAGGCGGCTGGGTCGAGAACGGTGTGGCGGAATTCGAGCTGGCTCACGACGAGAGCATCACCATTACCGACATCCCGCTGAATGCCCACTGGGTAGTGACCGAAGAGCGCGACGACGAGTACATCGTGACCTACGGCCAGCCCGAAGGCTTCATCGAGCGCGAGGACAATGTATCCTCCTGGATCAACAACCGCGTGATCTGCGGCATGCCCGGTATCTGGATCAACGTAGGCGACTGCTTCGAATAATGTCAACGACACCCGCGCGCGGCGGCAAACCGCGCGCGGGAAAAAGGACGGAAAGAAAGGATGAAAACAATGCTTAAAAAGTTGACTGCCGTGCTTCTTGCGTTCCTGCTGCTGTTGACGAGTTTCGCTGCATTTGCCGAGGAAACCCAGAGCGAAGAAGCCGAGATAACCGAGACTCAGGAAAAAGAAGAAACCATACTCTACGTAGCCAATCCCACCGTTATGCGCGGCGAGTTCTTTACCGAGATGTGGGGCAACTCCACCACCGATATCGACGTGCGCGTGCTGATCCACGGGCTTAACCTGGTAAAGTGGGAAAACGCGCTGGGTATGTTCATACCTGACGATGTAGTAAACAAGAGAGTGCTGACCGCGGACACCGAGGATGGCGGCAGGCTCTACACCTTTGAGCTGTGTGAGGACCTGTACTGGTCCGACGGCACCCAGATCACTGCCTGGGACTACGCGTTCACCGTACTGTTCCAGATCGCGCCCGAGATCGTAGCAACCGGCGGCACCCCCGTTCACGAGGATTTCCTGGTGGGATACGAAGAGTATTATAACAAGGAAGTCAGCTACTTCGCGGGCCTGAAAGTGCTGGATGACTTCACTTTGCAGTTCCATGTACAGAAGGACTACGTACCCTTCTTCTACGAGTTCGGCCTGTTCTACATCACCCCCTTCCCGATCGAAGAGATCGCTCCCGGCTGCGTGGTGAAGGACGACGGCGACGGCGTGTACATCGCCAACGAGGACGAGGAGATCGAAGATCCCATCTTCACCTCCGAACTGATCATGCAGACCGTGCTGGATCCCAACACGGGCTATGCCGCGCATCCCAAGAAGGTGAGCGGCCCCTACACGCTGGTCAGCTGGGACGGCTTGACCGGTGAGTTCGAGATCAACCCCTACTTCAAGATGGATCCCTACGACCATACCAAGCCCACCATCGACAAGCTGGTGTTCACCCTGGGCGACAATAACGACATGATCGAGAAGCTGAAGAACGGCGAACTTGGTCTGCTCAACAAGGTCACCAAGAAGGACACCATCGACGCGGGCCTTGAGCTGGCCGGATTCCAGTATGAGGCGTATCCCCGCGTGGGCCTGAGCTACATCAGCTTCTTCTGCGAGAAGACGGCGGTGTCCAGCAAGGCGGTCCGCCAGGCCATCGGCTACTGCGTGGACAGAGACCTGCTGGTGGAAGGTTACACCGGAGACTACGGCGTGAAGATGCCCGTTTGGAGCGGACTTGCCCAGTGGATGTACCGCGTTATCATGGGCGTGATCGAGTATCCCGGCAGAGTGCCCCCGTCCTATGACGTGAAGGCAGTGGCGAAGTATGAAGAGAACAAGAAGGAATGGGAAGAGCTTAACCTTGACAACGTCAAGAGGTATTCCCTCCAGCTGGATACGGCCATCAAACTGCTGGAAGATGACGGCTGGACCCTCAACCGCGACGGCAACGAGTTCGATCCCGAAAAGGACGATGTGCGCTGCAAGATGATCGACGGCGAGCTTATCGCGCTGGATCTGGTGTGCTGGTATCCCGACGGAAACTACATGGCGGAGCTGTTCACCGAGCACCTGCTGCCCAACCTGGAGAAGGCTGGCATCAAGCTGACGCTCAAGCCCCTGCCCATGGTAGATATACTGTCCACCTGGTATGATCAGGTCGACCGCGAAGGCGACATGATCTACCTGGCCACCAACTTCGACGTGGTGTTCGACCCGGTGGTGAACTTCCTTGAGGACGACGGCGGAAACCACACCTGGAACTACACCAACCTCTGGGACGAGGAGCTCTACGAGATCGCTCTGGATATGCGCGAGACCGAGCCCGAAGACCAGTTGGGCTACATGAAGAAGTGGATCAAGTGGCAGGAGGAGTTCATGGAAGAGCTGCCCATGCTGCCCATCTACTCCAACATGTACTACGACTTCTTCATCTCCGATCTGCAGAACTACAACGTGCCCACTTACGTGACCTGGACGCAGGCGATCATTTCTGCCACGCTGTCCAATGGCATGGAGGAAGTTGAAGCGGAAAAGGAAACCGAAGAGGCGGCTGAATAATCCGTATCAAGACGCACCTAAAAACAAGCGGCGGGGGAGAAACTCCCCCGCTGCTGTTATAAGGCGTGTGACCCTTTTAGACCAGATCCGCGCTGAGGTTACTGGATGATAAAAACACGCTACCCGTGGAAGTCATTTTTGAAGAAAATAGCCGTTATCGCGGTGCCTGTGGCGCTGCAGAACCTGCTCTCGACTACCGGCTCCATGGTGGATACCATGATGATATCCTCCCTTGGCAAGCCGGAAGTGGGCGCGGTGGGGCTGTGCGCGCAGTTTTCTTCGCTTATGTTCGCGGGATTCTGGGGATTCGTGGGCGGCGGCATGCTGTTTTTCTCCCAGTACTGGGGGGCGAAAGACGACGACGGCATCAACCATTCCTACGGGCTGACGCTGGCGTGCATGATGTCGGTGGGCATACTGTTTGGAGTCATGGCGACGTGTTTTCCCGAAACCGTCATGCGCATGTACACGGACAAGGCGCACATACGTGAGATCGGCGTGGAATATCTGCGCATAGTTGGGTTTGGGTACCCGCTCACGGTCTTCTCCATGGCTATGGCGGCGCTGCTGCGCTGTACGGGCAAGGTGAGGATACCGCTGCTGGGCTCTATAGTGGGCGTCATAACGAACATTGCGCTGAACTGGGTGCTGATATTCGGACATCTCGGTGTACCGGCGCTGAGGGTGCGGGGCGCCGCGCTGGCTACGGTGCTCGCCCAGGCGGTAAGCTGCACGGTAGTGCTTTTGGCTGCCCGCGCAAGCGGACATAAGTACCTGCTGGCGGTCCGCCGCCACTTCCGCTGGACCGGCGTATTCGTAAAGGCGTACCTGAGAAAGTGCTTTCCCATCATCTGCAATGAGGTGCTCATAGGCGTAGGCAATATGGTCATAAACATAGTGCTGGGGCGCCAGCCGGAAGAAGCCATAGCTGCCCTGGCGGTGTTCCGCACGATAGAAGGCCTGGTGATAGGCTTCTTTGCCGGCTTCTCCAACGCTTCGTCTGTTCTGGTGGGCACGGAGGTGGGCGCAGGCCGCCCGGATGTCGCCTACTCAAGGGCCTGGCGCCTGGTATATCTGTGCCAGGGCTTTATCGCGCTGCTGGGCGTGCTTCTGATCGCCCTGCATACGCCCATTCTGAAGCTGATGGGCATGAGCGGCGACAGCTTTACGCTGGCTTTCGGTATGATAGCCATATACGTGGCGTTCGGCATAATCCGCATGGGCAACTGGACGCAGAACGATACCTTCCGCGCCGCGGGTGACGCCACCTACGGCACAGTGCTGGAGATAGTGTTCATGTGGGCGATGATACTGCCTTTGGTGTGCGTATCCGGCCTGGTGCTCAAATGGCCTACGCTGGCAGTGTTCGCGTTTTGCTACGCGGACGAACCGATAAGATATATCCTTATGCAGAAACACCTGTTCAGCGGCAAATGGATACGCCCCGTGACACCGGAAGGGCAGGAAGCCCTGCGGGGATGGAGACCAAACCGCGCTCTTGTGCGTGAAGAAGACTGACGCCCTCGCAAGGCGTATACGGAGAATACTGAAGGAGGTTTGTATATGAAGATACTGGTAGCGTATTTCAGTGCGGAGGGGACCACGGCAAAGCTCGCGAAAGAGCTGGCCGGAAAGCTGGGCGCGGATCTGTTTGAGATCAGGCCCGAACAGGCGTACACTGCGGCGGATATCCGCTGGACGAATCCCCTGGCCCGCTGCAACCGCGAGAAACTTGGCAAAAAG
This sequence comes from Clostridia bacterium, assembly GCA_017551645.1. GTDB lineage: Bacteria > Bacillota > Clostridia > Christensenellales > Aristaeellaceae > RUG14130. Next base: position 7,116 of record JAFZLE010000244.1, read on the forward strand.
GACGTGCCGTTCGTGGGAGAGGTCGCTTCCTGGGACGAATACGACACGGTGTATCTCGGCTTTCCCATCTGGTACTACGGCGCGCCCAACATAGTGAACACCTTCTGCAAGGCATTTGACTGGGCGGGAAAGAAAGTGGCGCTGTTCGCCACGTCCGGCGGCAGCGGCATAGGCAAGACCGCCGAAAAACTCAGACCCTATATGCAGGGCGAAGCCGATATAGTCAGCGCGGGCGTTTACCGCACAGCTGATGAAGTGCTGAACGGGGCGGGAAAGCCGCAATGACGCAGAAGGATACTGCCGCGGGCATGCCGGACAGCGTCCTGAACAGCTTTGTCAGGCGGTCCTGTGCCATACTGAAAGACGAACTGACGGGGATATACCTGCACGGGTCCGCGGTAATGGGCTGCTTTAATCCCGCCAAGAGTGACATAGACCTGATCATCGTGGTCGGCGCGCCCATGTCCGATCCCGTGAAAAGGCGGTTTATGGACATGGTGGCGGAACTTAACGTCTCGGCTCCCGCGAAGGGCATAGAGATGAGCGTCGTCACCCGTGACGTGTGTGCCCCGTTCGTATACCCAACGCCGTTCGAGCTGCACTTCTCGGCAGGGTATCTTGAGCGTTACCGCAGCGATCCCGACGAGTATATACGGAACATGCGGGGGACCGATAAAGACCTGGCCGCGCATTTTACCGTGATAGGCAAAAGGGGCAGGTGCCTGTACGGGGCGCCCATAAAAGAGGTATTCGCCGAAGTGCCCCGGCAGGCGTATATGGATTCCCTGATGTATGACGTGGAGAACGCGGAAGCGGAGATCGCGGACAACGCGATGTACCTTACGCTGAACCTTGCCCGGGTGCTGGCGTATGCCGAGGAGGGGCGTGTGCTCTCCAAAAAAGAAGGCGGAGAATGGGCGATAGGGCTTGTGCCCGAGGAATACCGTCCGCTGGTAGAGGACGCCCTGAACGAGTACGTCCAAAACGCGGCGGTGACTTATGACGCGGCGCTTGCCGGGCGGTATGCGGGGTATATGCTCGGCAGGATCGAAAAAAGCATGTGAAATGCGCTGAGCGGCGGGATCATGACAGGGGGAGACACACATGGCGAAGCAGAATGTCTACGATAACGAGGCGTTTTTTGAGTACTTCAAAAACTGCAGGAGCAGCGAGGTAAATTTCAACGACTGCATAGAAACGCCTATCCTTCTGTCCATGCTTCCGGACCTTCGGGGGAAAACGGTGCTGGATATAGGCTGCGGCATGGGGCAGCATGCCAGGCAGTATGCCGATATGGGCGCGGAGTCGGTGCTGGGGATAGACATTTCCGAAAAGATGCTCGCGTACGCTAAAGCGTACAACAGCGCCCCGAATATCACCTATGAACGCATGGCAATGGAAGATATAGCCGCGATAGACGGACGGTTTGACCTGGTCACGAGCTCGCTTGCGTTCGATTACGTCGAGGACTTCGGCGGACTGATGAAACATATACGCGCGCTTATGAAGGATGGGTCGGAGTTTGTGTTCAGCATGTCCCATCCCATGGCAAGCGCCTGGGACGGAGCATATGACAGGTACACTCGCACCGCAACGGGCGAGCGGCTGTATGCGAACATACATAACTACTCCGTGGAAGGGCTCAGAAAAGTCAAATGGGTGATAGACGGGTACGAGTGCTACCACAGGACAGTTTCCACGCTGATAAACGCGCTGGTACAGGCAGGGCTTGGCATAGAGGAATGCCGTGAGTCCAGTGTACCGGATGAACTCAGAGAAAAGCATCCCGACATATTCGGAGGGGTCATTCACCGCCCGGATTTTATATTCTTCAGATGCCGGAAAGCGGAATAGACGCGCATTGCGCAAGACCGACCCGGCGCGGGGTCGTTTGATATGATCACGATCACAAAACGGCGGGCGATATCGCCCGCCGTTTTGCCGTATCTGTCGGTATGCAGGTTTACTCCACCACCGCCTGCTCGGTCTCGGAAATGGCGAAAACGGTGAGGAAGAGGGAATCAAAGTCGTCAGACGCCGTCCATACACGGTAATACATACTGCCCGCAGGCACGTTGAGCTTGTGCTGCGCCGCCTCGTCTTCGTGCACGTATACGCCGCTGGTCTCGGCTATGGCGAACGGAGCACCGTTAAGGGCAATGTTGTACACCACGTGGGGAAAACTGCTGAGCAGCGCGGTAGAAATGCGTATGCCGCGCCCGTGGACCGCGTCCCATATGTTCTGTCCGTCGAATTTGAACCAGGACTTGGCGGAGAAGAACCCGTCGTCGTATGTCTGAGACACGGTGTGGCCGACCTCGTGGGTCTCGGAGGTGTTTTTCGTGTGGTCGGTAAAAGTATATTCGCGGGCGCCCACAAGGGCCTGTTTGGTCATTTTGCCTTCATACAGCACGTTTCTGTCCGCGTCCTCAAGTATGTAGCCGGGTTTAAGGGGACTGCCGTCAAAACGGATATAGTACTCTGTAACGCCTTCGGCATCCTTGAAGCCGCTGAAAGCTTCGGCGGGGAATTTGCCGCCCGCGGTCTCGTCCAGCGCCTTGCTCTTTTTGAACGCCGTTACAGTCTTATACACGCCGAAAGCGACGGCGGCGACGCCCAGCACTATTATGATGGGTGAGATAAAGCCGCCCAATTTGCTGTTTGTCGTTTTTTCGGGGTTCTCGGGATCGTAGTACACCGTGATGTCGTCTCCGGCGCTGTATTTTTTGCTCAGGCCTGAGAAGGTGGTACCATACTCCCTGCCGTCCGCCGAGTAAGTGACGAGCACGTCGTACTGCTGGGCTTCGTCGCCCGTTTGGGGGAGCGTGACGACTTCCGCGACTTTTCCGGCGGTCTCCACGTAGTTGCCCGTGTTGAAACCTAAAAGGATCAGGCCGAATATGATCAGTATGAGCCCCGCGGGCACGAAGAAGCGGGCGGGTCCGGTGTTGCGCAT
>JAFZLE010000245.1 GCA_017551645.1 Clostridia bacterium
GTGGAATCGGGAATGCGCAGGGAAGCGCGCAAGAACGTAATAGACAAACTGGCCGCGACCTACATCCTCCAGGCGTATCTGGACAGGGCCCGGCTGGAAGCACAAAGAAAACGGACATTCTCCCTTGACTCGGAGGTTTTCAGGATTATGGAAGATCTGAACATGGAACAGGACGATGTGGTAGTCCTGCTGGACGAAAACGACAACGAATGCCGGTTCGTGCACCTGATGACGCTGGAATACGAAGGCCGTTCCTACGTGGTGCTTGCTCCCGCCGAGGAGATGGACGACATCGCCCAGGATGAAGCGGTAGTGCTGCGCATAGACACCGACGATGAAGGCAACGACGTGTACGCCTCCATCGAGGACGAGGACGAGCTTGAGAAAGTCTTCGAGCGTTATCTCGAGATAGCAGGAGAAGACGAGGAATAACATAAATTCCGCCGTGAAGGGGCGCGGTATTCCGTAAAGCGCATCAAGAGAGCGTGGGTCATGGGCTGAAAGCCCGCGCTGCGCGGGAAACACCGCTTTCACCCCGGAGCATTCCCGCTGAAGGCGGCCAAAACCGCTGTGTAGGATGGGACGTTTCCCGCGTTAAGGGTCAGAGCCGTTTGGCTTTCCAAACGGAAAACAGGGTGGTACCGCGCAAACACGCCCCTGCCGAGGCAGGAGCGTTTCTTTTTTGCAAAACAAAGGAAGGACGGAACAGGAATGAAGGAGATCATCGCTGAGATAAGGCAAAGGACACTTGAACAACTGAAAACTGTAACAGACTCCCGCTCCCTTGACGAACTGCGCGTCAAGGTGCTGGGAAAGAAGGGCGAGCTTACCGGCATGCTCCGGTCCATGGGCCAGGTGGCCGCGGAAATGCGTCCCCAGATCGGCCAGTGGGTGAACGAAGCCCGGGAAAGCATAGAGCAGGCCATAAGCGAGTCCCAGAAGCGCATAAGCGAGCTGGAGATGGAAAGGCGTCTGGAAAGCGAGAAGCTGGACGTGACGCTGCCGGTAAAGGACCGCTCCGAGGGCAGCCTGCATCCCATGAGCCTGGTGCTGGAAAAGCTGTTTGACATATTCACCGGCATGGGCTTCGAGGCGGTTGAGGGTCCCGAGGTCGAATTGGACCACTACAACTTCGAACTGATGAATATACCCAAAAACCATCCCGCAAGAGACGCCCAGGATACCTTCTATGTGGATGACAACATCGTGCTGCGCACGCATACGTCTCCCGTACAGGCCCGCATTATGACTACCCGCAAGCCTCCCATCCGCATAGTGAGCTTCGGGCGCGTTTACAGGGCGGACGAGGCGGACGCCACCCATTCTCCCGTGTTCCATCAGCTTGAAGGCCTGGTGATAGACGAGAATATCACCATGGCAGACCTTAAGGGCACGCTTGACACTTTTGCTACCCGCCTCTACGGCGAGGGCGTGACCACCCGTTTCCGTCCTTCCTTCTTCCCGTTCACCGAACCCAGCGCCGAGGTAGACCTGACCTGTGCCGCGTGCCGCGGCAAGGGCTGCCGCGTGTGCAAGGGCACGGGCTGGATAGAAGTGCTGGGCGCCGGAATGGTCAATCCGCATGTGTTGGAAATGTGCGGGATAGACAATAAGAAATATCAGGGCTTCGCCTCGGTATGGGCGTGGAAAGGCTGACCAACCTGAAATACAACGTGCCTGATATGCGCTATCTGTATGAAAACGACATCCGCTTCTTGAAGCAGTTCAGGGGATAAGGAGGATAAAGCAATGAAAATACCGATGAGATGGCTGAATGAATACACGCGTATAGACCTTACCCCGGAAGAGTATGCCCGCCGCATGATAATGACCGGCACCGCGGTCGAAGGCTGGGAGAACACCTGTGCCTTCACAAATGTGGTGGTAGGCAAAGTGCTGACATGTGAAATGCATCCCGACAGTGACCATCTGCACGTGTGCACTGTAGATGTGGGCGGAAGCGAGCCGCTCAATATCGTATGCGGCGCGTCCAATGTCGCCGCGGGCAAACTGGTATGCTGCGCCCTTGAGGGAGCCGAGCTTCCCGGCGGCGTGACCATCAAAAAGGGAAAGATCAGGGGCGTCGAGAGCTGCGGCATGCTGTGCTCAGGCCCCGAACTGGATGTTCCTGATTATATATATCCCCACTGCGGGAATGAGGGCATCATACTGCTCAACGAGGACTACGTTCCCGGTACGCCCGTTAAGGACATTTTCGGGCTGGGCGACGACGTGATCGAGTACGAGATACTTGCCAACCGTCCCGACTGCTTAAGCGTTTGGGGCATCGCGCGGGAAAGCGCCGCAGTGCTTGGCGAGCATTTTGTGATGCCGGAGATCAGTTTCGCCGAAAACGGCAAGGGCAAGTTCTCCGATTACGCCAAAGTCAGGGTAGAAGATGCCGAGAACTGCCCCCGCTACTGCGCGAGGATCATCACAAACGTAAAGATCGGTCCTTCGCCCAAGTGGATGAAGGAATACCTCTACGGCGCAGGAGTGCGTTCCATAAACAACATTGTCGACATAACCAACTTTGTGATGCTTGAGACAGGGCATCCCATGCACGCGTTCGACCTGAGCAAGGTGCAGGGGCAGACCATAGTCGTAAGAAAAGCGAAAGACGGTGAAATACTGAAGACCCTGGACGGCAAGGAACACCAGCTCACGCCGGACATGCTGGTCATCGCGGATGAAGAGAAGGCCACGGGCCTGGCGGGCATCATGGGCGGAGAAGAAAGCGAGATCGTCTCCGACACCGCCAGCGTGCTGTTTGAGTGCGCCGCTTTCGAAAGGGGCAACAACCGCGTGACCGCCAGGAGCCTGGGCATCCGCACCGAGTCTTCCGGCAGGTTCGAAAAAGGCGTATGCGCCGCCACCTGCATGGAGGCGCTGGACCGCGCGTGCATGCTGGTGGAGATGCTGGGCTGCGGCGACATAGTGCCTGAAGCGTACGACAATTATCCCTCGCCTGCTCCCGAAAAGGTGATAACCGCCAGCGCGGACAGGATACGCGGGCGCATAGGCGTGGACGTGCCCACCGAGACCATGGAGGACATACTGCTGAACCTGAATATCGACACGGAAGTCAACGGCGAAACGCTCATCTGCCGCCCGCCCGTGTATCGTCAGGATATCGAAGGCGAAGCGGATCTAAGCGAAGAAGTGCTGCGTATGTACGGCTACGAGCACATCGCTTCCACACTGATGAAGGGCGTGACCATGCCGGGCTTCAGGAACGAGAAGCAGTCTTTCGCTACCGACGTAAAAAAGTGCCTGGGGGGTATGGGATGCTTTGAGGCCCAGTGCTTCTCGTTCATCTCTCCTTCCTGGATAGAGAAGCTGGGACTGGATAAAGATGATCCCAGGCTCAACACGCTTAAGATACGCAATCCTCTGGGTGAGGATACTTCCGTCATGCGCACGACGCTCGTGCCCAGTATGCTGAACGCATTGGCTCTTAACATGAACAGAGGCAA
>JAFZLE010000246.1 GCA_017551645.1 Clostridia bacterium
ACCTGTTGGGGCAGCCGTACATATCCACCACGAGATTGAGCAGAGGATCCATAGCGTAAACCTCTCAATACAAAACAAGATATCTCCGCATAGAACACAGTGTAACGCGCAGGGTATCGGCGTTTTGCCCGGAACACGGCGGCCCGGGCAGCATTACGGCTTCAGCGGTCATTTTATGTTCTTACGGAACCAGAACGAGGTCTTCTGATAACCGATATGCTCATAAAACGCGTGGGCGTCGGTCCTCCTGATCCCGGACGCGAGCCCCACATAAGGCGCGCCATGTTTGACAGCCCATTCTTCCACGCGATCCATCAGCAGTTTGCCGATACCCTGATGCCGGTATTCCCCGATCACCCCCAGGCCGTTCATTTTGACATATCCGCCCGGATGACCAATAGCGAGAACCTTTACTGCGGTGACAAGCCCGACCACTCTGCCCTGCGCCCGGGCGACAAACGTGGCGTAGTTTTCGTCCCGCGCCATTTGCTCATAGGTCTCGGTGACGCTTTCGTCGGTGGCGTTGATGATATCAAGCACGTCGCGCCATATAGCGGCGGCGGCCGGGTAATCGCTTTTCTGAATAGGTCTGACGGTTATTTCCATGATCACTGCTCCCCGATGCAGAACCGCTTAAGCGGCCTTTTTAGACTTTGAGCCTGCCGATTTGGCAGGCTCATCAGTAAGTATAGATCAGTACAGCTTCGCACCGGCGGGGATGTGGGGATCCACCATAAGGAGATTGAGCTTTTCTTCCTCTCCCTCGTGGTGCACGGCGCTTATGAGCATGCCGCAGGACTCGATGCCCATCATGGCCCTGGGAGGCAGGTTGGTGATGGCGATGCAGGTCTTGCCTATCAGCGTCTCCGGCTCGTAATACGCGTGTATGCCGCTTAAGATGGTGCGGTTTTCGCCGCTCCCGTCATCCAGGGTGAACTTAAGCAGCTTCTTGGACTTGGGCACCGCCTCGCAGGCGAGCACTTTCACCGCGCGGAAATCGCTCCTGGAGAAGGTCTCAAAGTCGACGGTATCCCGGAACAGAGGCTCGATGACTACGTTGGAAAAGTCTATCTTTTCCTCGGCAGGCGCGCTCTGCGCTTCCGCCTGCGCGGCCTTGCAGGCCTCCTGGGAGGGGCAGGTGAAGCAGGCACACTCGAGCTCGGCGGGCGCTTTGCCGCTCTGCTCTTCCTTCTTGGGCTGGTCGAGGGGCTTCATGGTGGGGAACAGGAGCACGTCCCTTATGGAGGGGCTGTCGGTCAAAAGCATAACCAGCCTGTCCACGCCGAAACCCAGGCCGCCGGTAGGCGGCATGCCGTATTCCAGGGCGGTGATGAAGTCGTAATCCACCTGGGCGCGGCAGTCTGGATCCAGCGCCTTGCGGATAGCCACCTGTTTTTCGAAGCGCTGCCTCTGGTCGATGGGGTCGTTGAGCTCCGAGAAGGCATTGCCGAACTCGGTGGCGTTGATGAAGTATTCGAACCTTTCCGTGAAGGCGGGCTCGTCGGGCTTGCGCTTGGCCAGGGGGCTGATCTCCACGGGATAATCGTAAATGAAAGTGGGCTGGATCAGTTTCTCCTCAACGAACGCGTCAAAGAACTCCGCCAGGATAGCACCCCTGGTGGGCGTTTCGGGCAGCGCCACGTCGTGCGCCTTGGCGCAGGCGATGGCGTCCTTGTCATCTTTCCAGGAATAGTAATCCACGCCGGAATACTTTTTGACCGCTTCCACCATGGTCAGCCGCTCCCAGTGGGACAGGTCGATCATGCTGCCCTGATAAGGCACGGTAAGGCTGCCGCACACCTTTTCGGCTACGGTTTTCATCATATCCTCGACCAGGTCCATCATGCCGCGGAAGTCGGTGTACGCCTGATACAGCTCTATGGAGGTGAACTCCGGGTTGTGGCGGGTGTCCATGCCCTCGTTGCGGAAGATGCGGCCCACTTCGTATACCCTGTCATAGCCGCCCACGATCAGCCGCTTTAAGTACAGCTCGGTCTCGATCCTGAGCACCATGTCCATATCCAGCGTGTTGTGGTGGGTATAGAAGGGCCGGGCGGACGCGCCGATCTCAAAGGGGGTGAGTATGGGAGTGTCCACTTCCAGGAAGCCCTTGCCGTCCAGGTACGCGCGCAGCTCCTTAAGGATCATGCTGCGCTTTACGAACGTGGCGCGCACGTCGGAGTTGGTCATCAGGTCAAGATACCTCTGGCGGTAGCGGATATCCGTATCCGTAAGGCCGTGGAATTTCTCCGGCAGGACGTGCAGGCTCTTGCTCAGCAGCGAGATCTCCTTGGCGTGCACGGAGATCTCGCCCGTCTTGGTTTTGAATACCGTGCCCTTTACGCCCAGTATGTCGCCTATGTCGTAAGCCTTGAACTCGGCGTAAGCAGCTTCGCCCACATCTTCCCGGCGGGCGTAAAACTGTATGTCGCCCTTGGCGTCATTAAGGTGTGCGAAAGAAGCCTTGCCCATTATGCGCCGGCTCATCATTCGCCCCGCGATAACGACGTCCTGCCCTTCGAGAGCGTCGAAATCCGCTTCGATCTGGACGGACAGGTGAGTGACGGGGTACTTGGTTATGATATAGGGGCTGCGGCCTTCGCCGGTGAGAGCGCTCAGCTTGTCAAAGCGCTGCTGCTCCTGTTCGGAAAGCCCCTGCAGGTTGTACTGCTCCATGAAGATCTCCTTAAAAAGGGGTGGGATTTAGAAAGCCTCGCGCCTGCGGATGGCCTTGATCTGTATCCTGTCGAGCCCGCCGGGAGTATGCGCTTCCACTGTGTCGCCTACCTTGGCGCCTACAAGAGCCGCGCCGATGGGGGACTCGGGAGAGATGAACAGCCTGGAAGCGTCTGATTCGGTGAGGCCCACTATGGTATATTCGTCCTCTTCCTCGTAGGTCTCGTCCCAAACGGTGACTACAGTGCCCATCTGTACGGTGTCGGTGTCCACTTCCTGCTCGTCCACCACAACGGCGTTGTCCAGCAGGTCCTGAAGCTGGGCGATACGGGCGGCCACACGGGCCTGCTCGTTCTTGGCTTCGTCATATTCGGCGTTTTCGCTCAGGTCGCCGTGGGCCCTGGCTTCCGCCAGATCACGCTTGACCTGCTCGGTCTTAACGGTTTTAAGCTCGTTGAGTTCCTCTTCCAGCTTGCGCTTGTCGGCGGTGGTGAGCACCATGCCCTGTCTGTTTTCTGACATCAGGAATACTTCTCCTTTATTGACATACGTATAACAGGGAACGCGGCATCCCGCCGCGCCCCTGTTTTGCTAAATTGTACCGAACGGAACGTTAAAAGTCAAGTTCGGTTGCGTTAACAAAAGGGGGGACAGGGAGCGGAGAGGATGCAAAAAAGAGCGCTTTCGCGCTCCGCCAGCTAAGCGGTTCAGGCCGGCCGCAGGATCCCTCGGCCCGGCGCACCGCAGTCATAAGAAAACCCCGCGCCCGATTTTCGGGCGCGGGGCGCAGGTTTTAGTTTTATGAGTGCTTAACCGGGATTATTCCTCGCCCAGAGAGCGGCGGTTGATCTCGAGCAGCTCCTGGAGGCCGTAGGCTTCCAGCTGAGCGCAGTAAGCATCCCACTCAGCCTCTACATCAGCCTGGCCGGCGATCCACTGCGCGGTCTTGGTCTTGATGTAGCTGTTCAGGTCGGCCTGGATCTCAGCGGAACGGGTGGTGTCTTCTTCGGAAGTGCTCCAGACCTCGGGGAACTTCTCGTTCAGATAGGGCCTGTAAAGCTCCATCTTCATCTCGTTCTGCAGATCGACTTTCTTCTCGTCGCTGTCCCAGGGGAGTACGACTACGGGATTCTCTACATACACGTCATCGTGATAGTAGCGCGGCAGGGAGTTGGCGAAGCGGTTGCCCCAGCTGTACTTCTCTCTCAGCTCGTCGGTCCAGCCTTCACCGTTCATGTTGAGCTCCTTATACAGGTGCTCGCCCAGCTTGACGCAGCAAATGTCGAAGGGGCCGGTAGAGGTCTGACGGCTTACGTCGGCCTCGTACAGGTAGTTGAACCAGCGCACGATAATGGCGGCCTTCTCTTCGTCGCACTTGTTGGTGATGACAGCCTGGGTACGGAAGAGGGTCAGACCGGTGGAGATGCGGTGATACACGGGTTCATCGCAGCCCTTCAGCACGGGCAGGGGATGCATGGCGTTCTTGGTGTACTTCACGTACTCCTCGGTGCCCTCCGCGAAATCTTCATAGGCATCGCTGGGGCCGTAGGAGATGTTCACGCCGTACAGGTCATTCTTGCCTTTGGCGGACCAGGTCGCAACGTCCTGAGAGAAGAGCTCGGGATCGATCAGGCCTTCGGCCCACAGGTCGGCGAAGAACTCGATGAACTGCTTGTAAGCTTCGGTGTTGGCGTTGAAGGTGATCTTGCCGTCAACCAGCGCGAAATAGGGGAACTGGTTCTTGGCACCGGCAGCGTCAGCGCCCCACCAGCCGGCGAGCTTGGAGATGTCCAGGTTGTTCGGGTCGCCGGAGAAGGGGATCTCATCGCTGGGATCGCCGTTGCCGTTGGCATCGTTGTCACGGAAAGCGATCAGGACTTCCTTCAGTTCTTCGGGGGTGGTGGGCATTTCGAGGCCCAGGCGATCCAGCCACTGCTGGTTGATGTAGGGGATGTAGAACACTTCGGGCTCGCCTACAACATAGGGGATGGAGTAGATGTGTCCGTCCGGCAGGGTCATGGAAGCGCGGATGCCGGGCTTGTCAAGAACTTCCATGATGTTGGGAGCGTACTCCGCGAACAGATCCTCAAGGGGCAGGAAGGTCTTGTTGTTCATGCCGTTGTCGATCAGGTGCTGATCTCCCAGAGTCCAGCCCGCGATAACGTCGGCATAGTCGCCGCTGGAGAGGGCGATACCGAGTTTCTCGGTCTGCACCGCGTAGGGCGCCATCTGCCACTCGATGGTGATGCCGGTGGCTTCCTCGATGAT
>JAFZLE010000247.1 GCA_017551645.1 Clostridia bacterium
AGGTACGTCACCAAGGAAGAAGTATACGAGATACTGGAGCGCGCCGAGCGCCACGGCTACGTGCACCAGATAACCAACATAGACGGCGAAGGCAAGATAGTGGCCATATGCAACTGCGCCCCGGGGGTGTGCAACGCCCTGAGGACCAGCCAGCTCTACAACACGCCGAATATGTCGCGCTCTGCTTACCGCGCCCATGTGGAAAAGGACAAGTGCGTGGCCTGCGGCAAGTGCGTGGAAGTGTGTCCCGTGGGCGCCGCCAAACTGGGGCAGAAGCTGTGCAAGAAGGACGGCAGCGAAGTCACATACCCCAAGATCCAGCTGCCCGACGGGCGCAGGTGGGGCGTGGAAAAGTGGAACTACAACTACCGCGACGACGCCAAGATAAACTGCTATCCCTCCGGCACCGCCCCCTGCAAGACTGCCTGCCCCGTGCACCTGTCCGTGCAGGGCTACATCAAAATGGCCTCCGAGGGCAGGTATGAGGACGCGTTAAAGCTTATAAAGCAGGACAATCCCTTCCCCCTGGTGTGCGGCAGCGTGTGCAACCGCAGGTGCGAGGATGCCTGCACCCGGGGCACGGTGGATCAGCCCCTGGCCATAGACGAGATAAAGAAGTTCATCGCCTCCCTGGAGCTCGAAAGCGAAAAGCGCTTCGTTCCCCTGTGCGAAAAGCACGACGGCGGCATGTGGGGCGACGAGTATAAAGTCGCGGTCATAGGTTCCGGCCCCGCAGGTCTGAGCTGCGCCTACTTCCTCAGGCGTGACGGCTACCCCGTGACCGTGTTCGAAAAGGAAGCCATGCCCGGCGGCATGCTCAGGTACGGCATCCCCTCCTACCGCCTGGAAAAGGACGTGCTGGACGCGGAGATAGACGTGTTCAGGCAGATGGGCATAGAGATAAAGTGCGGCGTGGAAGTGGGCAGAGACGTCACCATACAGCAGTTGCGCGAGCAGGGCTACAAAGCGTTCTTCGTAGCTCCCGGCATGCAGGGCGGGCGTATGGCGGGCGTGCCCGGCGAGGACGCCGAAGGTGTGGAGACCGGCGTGGACTTCCTGCGCCGCCTGAACCGCGACCCCGAAAACGTGCGCCTTTCCGGCAAGACCCTGGTGGTGGGCGGCGGCAACGTGGCCATAGACGTGGCGGGCAGCGCCTTAAGGGCGGGCTCCGGCGAAGTGGTCATGCTGTGCCTGGAGCAGCCGGACGAGATGCCCGCCTCGAAAGAAGAGATCGCCGAGGCGCTCTCAGACGGCGTCATGATACAGAACGGCTGGGGACCCAAGGAAGTCTTAAAGGACGAAAACGGCCGCCTGAAAGCCGTGGTGTTCAAAAAGTGCCTGCGGGTATACGATGAGAACCATCGCTTCAGCCCCGAGTACGACGAGTACGACACCCAGACCATCGAGTGCGACAACCTGCTTCTGTCCATCGGCCAGGCGGCCAGATGGGGCGATATGCTCAAAGGCACCAAGGCGGTCATAAAGCCCAACGGCACCGTGGAAGCCGATCCCCTCACCCGCCAGACCGCCGAAAGCGACATATTCGTGGGCGGCGACGTGTTCACCGGCGCCAGGTTCGCCATAGACGCCATCGCGGGCGGGCGGGAAGGCGCGGTGTCCATAAACCGCTACGTGCATCCCGGAAACCGCCTGGACCTGGCCAGGGACCGCAGGGAGTTCGTGGAACTGGACAAGAACGACATACTCGACCCCGCCTCCATGGAGAGCTTCGACAGCGCGCCCCGGCAGCTGCCCGGGCGCAGGGCGGGCGTGGCAAAAGATACGTTCAGGGACCTCAGGCTGACCCTTACCGAAGACCAGGTCAAAGCCGAGGCAAAGCGCTGCCTGGGCTGCGGCGCCACCACCGTGGATACCAACCGCTGCATAGGCTGCGGCCTGTGCACTACCAGGTGTGAGTTCGACGCCATACACCTGACCCGGGACAACCCCAAAGCCAGCGACATGTGCCGCGCCGAGGACAAGGTCAAAAAGCTGCTGCCCTACGTGATCAAGCGGGGCGTAAAGATCGCCCTGGGCATCACGGGCGACAAATAACCCTGCATTGGAGACATGATGGACATACCCGTTTTAGACGTGCGCGCGGGGATCGAGGCGGAAAACGCCGCCCGCGCCGAAAAGGTCCGCGCTTTTCTTAAGGAAAAGAGCGTGTTCCTGATAAACCTCATGGCTTCCCCCGGAGCGGGCAAGACCACCCTGCTGTGCCGCCTTATCGACCTGCTCAGAGCCGATTTTTCCATCGGCGTCATGGAAGCGGACGTGGACAGCGACGTGGACGCCCGCGCGGCGGCGCTCCGCGGCGCGAAAGCGGTGCAGCTGCACACCGGGGGCATGTGCCACATGGACGCGAAAATGACCCTGGAAGGACTGCTCGCCTTCGGGAACGATATTCCCGAACTGATCTTTCTCGAAAACGTGGGCAACATGGTGTGCCCCGCGGAGTTCGATACCGGCGCGCAGCTGAAGATAATGCTCCTGAGCGTGCCCGAAGGGGATGACAAGCCGCTCAAATACCCGCTGATGTTCCAAGTGAGCGACCTGCTGGGCGTCACCAAACTGGATACCCTGCCCGCGTTCGACTTCAGTTTTGAAAGGCTTAGAGCCAACCTTGCGGATATAAACCCGTCACTGCCCGTGTTCCCCATCTCCCGCGACAGCGGCGAAGGGCTGGAACAGCTGGCAAACGAGATCAGGAGGCGCGTATGTTCGACCATCCCGAAAACCTGTTGATCCCCCTGCCGGAAGACGTACTCAGAGCCAAGCACGCCGGCGAGTTCGAGCTGTGCCTGCGCCTGATAGACCGGAAACTGGCTTCCCCCCGCACCAGCGAGATGCTCAAAGCGCGGCTGGAATACGAGAAGCAGACCCTGCCCCGGCTGATAAAACGCTATCCCTACGACCGGGAAAAGGCTCTGGAGGTGGCAAAAAAGCGCATAAGCGGCTTTACCGAAGAGGAGCTGGACGAGGCAGAGCTGGAAGGCCAGGTGGACTATATATTCGTTAAGGGCGAAAAGCGCTATGTGACCCACTTCGCGGGTTCGCTGCTCAAGTTCCATCCGGAGTGGAAAGACCGCGAGCTCGCTCCTTCCAAAAAGGACTCCCCCGACCTGGACGAGTTCATTTCCGGCATCAAACGGGAAAAGGAGATCGCCTACCGTTTCTCCGTGACCTCCTCCCTTAAGGTGGAGGACGCGGCGTTCGAGTCGGGCGAGACCTACACCGTGCACATACCCGTGCCCGCGCCTTCCGCCCAGCAGGCGGCCGGCGACATAGCCATAAACGCGGACGCGGACGGGATCATCGCCCCCGCCGATGCCTGCCACAGGACGGTATGCTACAAGCGTACGCTGGACGAAAACGCCCCCTTTGACGTGAGCTTCACCTACACCTCGCGCCTGCGTTATGTACGCCCCTTCGAGGACGTGCCGCATGTGGTGTACCCCGACGTGCCCGCGCCGGTAAACGAGGACCTGGAGCAGCAGTACCCCCACATAGTATTCACGCCCTATCTCACCAACCTGGCCAGACAAATAGCGGGGAACGAGACCCGTCCTTTGTACCTGGCCCGGCGGGTGTACGACTATATCACCACCCACGTGCGCTACAGTTTCATGCGCAGCTACAGTCTGATAGAGAACCATTCCCAGTACGCCGCCGTGAACTACAAAGGCGACTGCGGCATACAGGCGGTGCTGTTCATCACCCTGTGCCGGATACTTGGCATACCCGCCCGCTGGCAGAGCGGCCTTACCATAGGCTACGGGACCACTGGCAACCACGACTGGGCCATGTTCTATACCCGGGAGTTCGGCTGGCTGTTCGCGGACGCCTCCTTCGGCGGCGGCGCGAGGCGCAGCGGCAGGCAGGAGCGCTGGAACTACTATTTCGGCAACCTGGACCCCTTCCGCATGGTGGCGAACCGCGCCTATTACAAGGATTTCGACCCGCCCAAGCATTTCCTGCGCTACGACCCCTGCGACAGCCAGGACGGCGAAGTCGAGACCACAAAGCGCGGGCTGGACAACCTGGAGTACGACAAGACCGACACGGTCACCGAATTTATAAAACTGTAGGGAGATACTATGCGCTTCAAGCTTATCGCCGTGGACATAGACGGCACGCTGCTCAACCCCCGGCGGGAACTGGAGGAGGAAACGGTAACAGCCGCCCGTGACTGCATGGACAGGGGCGCTTACTTTGTGCTGTCCTCCGGGCGCATGCCTCCCGCGCTGCGCGGCATCGCCGAAAAACTGGGCGTCAACGCCCCCGCGGTGTGCTATAACGGCGGCGCGGTGGTGGACCTGTTAAGCGGCAGGGTGCTGTACCAGACGCCCGTGGAGATCGATCTTGCCAGAGAGATAGCACTGGAGGCGGAAAAGCTGGGGCTGTACCTGCACGCGTTCATAGAAGGCAGCTACGTGGCGCCCTACTACTGCTCCCTCACCCGGGGCTACGAGGAACTGTGCGGGGTAAAGGCCCGTATAACCGGCAAGCCCATCTCCCAGAGCCTTACCGAAGCGCCCATGAAGCTGCTGATACTGGACAGCCCGGAAGGCGCCGCGAAAGCCCTGCCCGTGCTCAAGCAGAAATTCGAGGGCCGCGCCACCATAATGCAGAGCCAGAAGCACATGATAGAATGCGTGGGCATCGAGACCTCCAAGGCGGGCGCGCTGGAGTATTTAAGAAACTCCCTGGGCGTTTCCCCGGACGAGACCTGCGCCTTCGGCGACGGCCAGAACGACCTGGACATGCTTATGTGGGCGAAGTATCCCTTCGTCATGGAAAACGCGCCAGACAGCGTAAAAAACCACTCCCCCCGCTTCGTCGTCTGCCCGCCCAACACGGACAAAGGCGTAGCCCGCACCCTTATGAAGGAGCTTGAATCATGATCAGGGAAGCCGATCTCGTTTCCGCGTTAAAACTGGACATAATCGTGCCCAGCGCCACGGGGGAGCTGCCCATAAACGAGGCGAACATCTGCCGCCCCGGCCTGCAGCTCACCGGCTACTGGGACTTTTTCGCCTTTGAGCGTCCCCAGCTGTTCGGCAAGGTGGAAATGGCGTACCTGGACACCCTGGACGAAGCGACCCTGGGCGCGCGGCTCAACACGTTCTTCTCCTTCGCCCTGCCCTGCGTGATTGTGTGCCGGGGGCATTCCATCCCCCCCATAATGATGGAGCTGGCGAAAAAGCGCTCCATACCCGTGTACCGCACCAGCGAGATCACCGTCAAGCTGGAGATGGACATAATCAACTACTTAAGGGACGCGCTGGCGCCCACCATCACCATGCACGGCGTGCTGGTGGACGTGTACGGCGTGGGCCTGCTTTTGACCGGCAAAAGCGGCGTAGGCAAGAGCGAGAGCGCGCTGGAACTGGTCAAGCGCGGGCACAGGCTGGTAGCGGACGACGTGGTGGAGATAAAAAAGGTAAATGAGACCCGCCTAAGCGGCACCGCCCCCGAAGCCATCCGCCATTTGATGGAGATCCGCGGCATAGGGCTCATAGACATATACACCATGTACGGCGTGGCCAGCGTGATCCGCTCCAAGTCCATAGACCTGGTGGTGCACATGGAACTGTGGCAGGAGGGTTCCTCCTATGAGCGGCTGGGCATGAGCACCCAGACCAAGGAGATACTGGGCGTAAAGGTGCCTTACCTGCTGCTTCCCATACACCCCGGGCGCAACATCGCCATAGTGCTGGAAGTGGCCGCCCGCAACCTGCGCCTCAAGCAGATGGGCTTTTCCGCCGCGGACGTGCTTCTGAGCCGCCAGGAAAAACTGGCGGGAAAGGAATAATATGGACCTGCGCGAGCAAATAAAGGAAGCAGCGCTTAAACTGGGCGCTTACGAGTGCGGCTTTGCCCCCACAAGCGAGATACGCGTGTCCCCCATGGTGCGGCAGCTTTGTGAAAAGAACGCCTGCGGCGCCTACAACAAAAGCTGGGCGTGCCCTCCCGGAGTGGGCCCCATAGACGAGTGCGAAGCGCGGATGAAGGCCTACACCACCGTGTTCATGTTCTCCACCCGCCACGAATTGGAAGATTCCTACGATTTCGAGGGCATGATGGCGGGCAAGGACGCCCATGCCGCCGTGGAGCCCGGCATATACCTGATGCTCAGGGAAAAACTGGGCGACGACCTGCTTATACTCTCCACCGAAGGCTGCAAAAGATGCAAAAAGTGCACCTATCCGGACGCGCCCTGCCGCTTTCCGGAGAGCCTGCATCCTTCCATAGAGAGCCACGGCGTGGAGGTGAACGTGCTGGCGGGGTCCTGCGGCATACGCTACCACAACGGCAAAAACACCGTCACGTACCACAGCTGTGTATTCTTTAACGAACCAAGCGAAAACTGATATATAGCGGAGGAAAGATCATGTATTACATCGGCATCGACCTGGGCGGCATGAGTGTAAAGGCGGGACTGGTGGACGAGGAAGGCCGCATAGTGCGCAAGGCCACCTGCCCAACCCTGGTGGAAAGAGGCGCCCGTCCCATAGTGGACGACATGGCGCGCCTGTGCCTTGACCTTATCAGGGACGAAGGCATCACCGAGGACGAAGTAAAGGCCATAGGCGTGGGCCTGCCCGGCATAGAAGACCCGGTGAGCGGCCACGTGCCTTTCTGCACCAACCTGTACTGGCACGAGGTGCCCGTAAGGGAATGGATGAACGAGACCAACAACAAGCCCATCTTCATAGGCAACGACGCCACCGTGGCGGGCCTGGCCGAAAGCGTGGCGGGCGTCAGCAAGGGCAAAAGCTCCAGCGTGTTCGTGACCCTGGGCACGGGCGTGGGCGGCGGCATAGTGCTGGGCGGCAAGGTGTACAGCGGCTTCCACGGTGTGGGCAGCGAGATCGGCCACATGATCACCGTGTCCGGCGGCGACGAGTGCACCTGCGGCAACCGCGGCTGCTGGGAAA
>JAFZLE010000248.1 GCA_017551645.1 Clostridia bacterium
CCAGGATGTCGTCCTCGCTGGTGACGGACTCCGGGTCGAAGGAGTTCTGGATCAGGATGGAGCGCAGGATGATCTGCAGCGGGTAGAGCTTGGTCTTGGTGAGGTACAGCCAGGGGTTGAAATAATCGTTACAGTGGCCGACAGCGTAGTACAGGGACAAAACCGCCATGACAGTTGTGGAAAGCGGCAGCACCATGGCGAAGAAATATCGGATGTCGCTGCAGCCGTCGATCTTGGCCGCCTCCTCGATGTCCAGGGGGATGTTCTGCATGAAGGTGCGGCACACGATCAGGTTGTATACGCTGATAAGTCCGGGCAGGAGCAGGCACCATACGGTGTTCAACAGGCCCAGATTTTTCATAAGGATGTAGCTGGGTATCATGCCGCCCGAGAACAGCATGGTGAACATGAACAGCATGACCACCGGCTTTTTAAGCGGCAGGTTGCGGCGAGCCAGAGGATACGCGCACATGAGCGTCATGGCCATATCCATAGAGGTGCCTACCACGGTGTAGAAAATGGTATTGGCGTAGGCGCGCCAGATGCCCTTGTACGTAAATACCGCTTTGTAGCCTTCAAGCGTGGGCTGCACGGGCCACAAAAGCACCTTGCCCTTGCCTACCGCGTCGGCGGTGGAGAAGGAAGACGCCACTATATTCACCAGAGGCAGCAGTATCATGGCGAAAAACAGCGCAAGCACCACATTGACCAGGAAGTAGAAGATCTTCTCGCTGTGGGTGATGCCTATTTTGTTTTTTCTGGCTGTCTTATGCATCGCAGTCATGCCGTGCCTCCCTTACCACATGCCCGAACCGTTCACGCGGTTGGAGATGTAATTGACCAGGCTTATGGTTATGAGGTTCACGATGGAGTTGAACATGTTGACAGCCGTGGAATACGACAGCTGCATGCCTTTCTCGGCAGTCAGGCCCACTTTATAAACGTATGTGGAAATGACCTCACTGGCGTTTATGTTGGTATCGTTCTGCATCAGGAACACCTTGTCGAAGCCTATGTTCATGATGGAGCCCGAGCGCAGTATCAGCGTTATCGTGATGGTAGGTATTATAGAGGGCAGGTCAATATTCCAGATGCGGCGCAGGCGGGTAGCCCCGTCCACTATCGCCGCCTCGTGCAGTTCGGGATCCACCGCGCTCAAAGCGGCCATGTATATGATGCTGCTCCAGCCGGTGCCCTGCCATACGCCCGACCAGATGTAAAGGTTCCTGAAGTTTGCGTCGCCCGTAAAAGCGTGGAGGTTGAACGGTATGCCGAACACCGCCAGCATGTTGTGCACCACGCCGGTATAGAAGTCGAACACGCGCATCATTATGCCAACCATTACGACGGTGGAGATGAAGTGCGGCATGTAGGTGACGTTTTCAACCCAGCCCTTCCACTTCCTGCTGCGCACCACGTTCAGCAGCAGCGCGAAAATGATGGGAATGGGAAAGCCAACAGCTATGGAATACGCGGAAAGTATCAGCGTATTTCCTACCGTGCGGGAAAAATACAGGGACTTGAAGAACTGATCGAAATTGGCGAGTCCCACGAACTTGGAGCCCCAAATGCCCTCCTTGGGCACGTACAGCTTGAACGCGATCTGCGCGCCGTACATGGGGCCGTACTTGAATATGATAAGCCAGATAAGCGGCAGAATGAGGAAAAGATACATCTGGCGGTTTTCCGCGATCCTGCGGAAGTAGCTTTTCCGGTGTTTCGCCATGCCAGCGCCTTGCATCTTTAACCTCCTTATCCAAAATTATGGCCGTCGATTAACAACGTGTAAAGATGATACCACATCCCTGTCCGTATGTCAATAAATTTCATAAATCTGACCAATATGAATCACACAATTATGCCAATTTACAACAAATGCGGCATTCTGTATAAAAACACCGTTAAGCTGCGGCTCTGCCCGCGGTGACGGGCACGATCATCCGCGCGGAGCAGAGCGCTTTTGAGCGTTAACGGTGTATCAAAAATACGGGACAGCCGCGGCGCGGCTGTCCCGGCGTTTGCCGGTACCCTTATTCCAGGCGTTCCACGTCGGACTGCAGCCCCAGCACCATCAGGTGATCAAGTTCCGTGAACGAATAGCTCGAGGGCGGCATCATGGAGATGGCTCCGTCCCTTACGGTGGCCAGTATATTCAGGTTGTAAGTCTGGTATATGGCGGCTTCCTTTATGGTCTTGCCTATCCATTTTCTGGGTGTGTAGATCTCGTAGACGCTGTAGTTTTCGGTCATGGGGAAACAGTTGAATATGGAATCGTTCGCTTCGCTGATCGCCAGGCTCTGCGCCGCCTCGCGCTCGGGATAGATCACGTGATCCGCCCCGATTATTCCAAGGAACTTGGCCTGCGAGTCGTCCTCCGCTTTGCAGTAGATCTTCGCCGCGTTGAGCTTCTTAAGGGAATACACTATCTCAAGGCTCGTCTGGAAATGGCCTCCCACGCACACGAAGCAAGCGTCGAATGACGCGACATCGAACGATTCCAGCACTTCTTCTCGCCTGCAGTCCCCTATCTTCGCGCTGATACCCAGTTCCAGCAGGTCCTCCAGCGCCTCCTCGTTTATGTCCGCAATCATAAGCTCACACTGCTGCTTACTGAGTTCGTGCGCCAGCAGATGCCCGAAATTGCCCGCTCCGATCAAAAGAAATGATTTCATAGCCGTCTCCTATCCTACAATGATATCCGCCGCCGGATACTCCACCGGGGGCCGCTTGTGTTTTTCCATAAGCGCGACCGCGAAGGATACGCTGCCCACGCGCCCTATAAACATCAGCAGTATTACCGCAACGGCGGATACCGGGTGCAGGCTGCCGGTTATCCCCGCGGTCATGCCCACGGTGCTCACCGCCGAGATCGTCTCAAAAACGGCATCCGTAGGCCCGATGGGCTGCAGCGCGCACAGTATGACCGCGCCCACTATGCCCAGGCTCAGGTTCATGAAAAACACGTTGACCGCTTTTCTCACGGTTCCGTCAGGTATACTGCGCCTGAACGCGTTGGGCTGCCTGCTGCCGCGCACGTTAGCGATAAACGACAAAAACAGCACCGCGATGGTCGTGGTCTTTACGCCGCCCGCAGTGGAGCCCGGCGAACCGCCCACGAACATCAGAAAGATCGTGAGCAGCTTTGAGGCACCGCTCATGCCGCCCACTGACACGGAGTTGAAGCCTGCCGTCCTCGCCGTGGCGGAAGCGAAAAGCGCTTCGATCATCCTGTCCCAGCCGGTCTGTGCCAGGCCCGTATATGCTTTTTCAAATATGAAGTACAAAAGCGCCCCGCCAAACAGCAGTATAGCGTTC
>JAFZLE010000249.1 GCA_017551645.1 Clostridia bacterium
GAACGCCCGCGAGGACGGCCTTGGACACGACGTTGCGCCATGCCGGGACGAGAGAGGCGATGAGTTCCTTGAAGTACGGATCCAGGATCAGGTTCGTGAGTTCCGGATCAGCCGTGTAGGCTTCCTTGATCTTGCCGAGGAACGCGGAGCGGATAATGCAGCCGCCTCTCCACATCAGGGCGATGCCGCCGTAGTTCAGGTTCCAGCCGTAGTTCTTCGCCGCCGCGCGCATCAGTGTATAGCCCTGCGCGTAGGAGACGATCTTGGAGGCCAGGAGCGCCTTGCGGATATCTTCGATGAAAGCTTCCTTATCGCCCTCGAAAGCCGGGACCGCGTGCGGGAACACATCCGCCGCGACGACGCGCTCTTCCTTCATGGCACTCAGACAGCGGGCGAACACGGCTTCGCCGATGAGCGTAAGCGGAACACCCTCGTCCAGCGCGGAAATGGCGGTCCATTTGCCGGTGCCTTTCTGGCCGGCGGTGTCGAGGATCTTGTCGACGAGCGGGGCGCCGTCTTCGTCCTTCTTGGCCAGGATGTCGCGGGTGATCTCGATGAGATAGCTGTCCAGTTCGGTCTTGTTCCATGCCGCGAACACTTCATGCATCTCGTCGGGGGTCATGCCCAGAGCGTCCTTCATGAGCTGGTAGGCTTCGCAGATCAGCTCCATGTCGCCGTACTCGATGCCGTTATGCACCATTTTTACAAAGTGGCCGGCGCCGTTTTCGCCCACCCAGTCGCAGCAGGGCTCGCCGTTCACGTGGGCACAGATGGACTGGAAGATGGGCTTAACATATTCCCACGCCTTGGGAGATCCGCCGGGCATGAGGCTGGGGCCCTTCAGGGCGCCTTCCTCGCCGCCGGACACGCCGGTGCCGATATACAGCAGGCCCTTGCTCTCCACATACTCGGTGCGGCGGGCGGTGTCCGGGAAGTGGCTGTTGCCGCCGTCGATGATGATGTCGCCGGGTTCCAGCACGGCCAGCAGCTGCTCTATCATGCTGTCTACCGCCTGGCCCGCCTTGACCATCAGCATGACCTTGCGGGGCACTGCCAGGTTGTCTTTAAGTTCCTGAATGGAATAGCAGCCGATGATGTTCTTGCCCTTGGCACGGCCTTCAACAAAGTCAGTGACCTTGGAAGTGGTGCGGTTGAACACTGCCACGGTAAAGCCCTTGCTTTCCATGTTCATTACCAGGTTTTCGCCCATTACCGCCAGGCCGATAAGGCCGATATCCGCCAACTTTTTCATGTTTGTTCCTCCCAATTATCTCTTGACTCGCGCGTTGCCTTTGTATACGCTCCACACCTGCTCTTCATCCGCGGGGGTGGCGTAGTCTTCCAGCATGGTGACCGCCATTGCGCCGGTAGCCCAGCCGAACTTGACCCAGTCGCTTACGGGCATGTCCTTAAGATAGGCGTACAGCATGCCGCCCACGAAGCCGTCGCCGCCGCCGATGCGGTCAAGCACGGGGATCTCGCGGGGCTCTACCACGTGCCACTCGTTGTCGGCGAACATTATGGCGCCCCACATGTGGCTGTTAACGTTTATGACTTCCCTCAGGGTGGTGGCGAACACGGAGGCGTTGGGGTAAGCCTTGCGCACGCGCTCGATCATTTCCTTAAAGCTGTCGATCTTGGAGGACAGGCCCTTGCCGCCCGCTTCGGGACCTTCGATTCCCAACGCCAGCTGGAAGTCTTCTTCGTTGCCGATAAGTATGTCGCTGCGGGAAGCGATGAGGGAGAAGATCTCCCTTAATTCCTGCTCGCGGCCCTTCCAGAAGGAAGCGCGGTAGTTCAGGTCGAAGCTGATGCGGGTGTCGTTGGCTTTGGCGATCTCGCTGAGTTTCAGACAGAGCTTTCCGGTCTCGGGAGACAGCGCCGCGAACAGGCCGCTTATGTGCATGAGCCTGGCGCCTTCCTTTTTGAAGATGCGGTTCAGGTCGAAATCCTTCGCCTTGAGCGTTCTGCCGACTTCGCCCGCCCGGTCGTTGTGCACCCGGGGACCGCGCATGCCGTAGCCGCTGTCAGCGATGTTGAACTGGTGGCGGTAGCCCCAGGGGCCGCCCTGCTCAACTTCGGGGCCTTCAAAATCCATGTTCCTGCGGCGCAGCTCGCCTTTGATGTAGGCGGCGATGGGGCTGCCCTTCACGAAGGCGCTGAGCACCTTGGTCTTAAGACCCAGCGAAGCGGACACGTTGAGCACGTTGCTCTCCGCGCTGGTAGCCTGCATGATGTAGCGGTTTCCGATGCCTACGGGCTGTGAGTTTTCGGGGGTGATCCTTACGCCCATGCTGGTGGCAGTGATCAGATCGTACTTCTTCATATAATGCTCCTTCCGCATAACTCTTCTCTTATATCATAACATAAAAACGCCCCTGTTTCAAGGGCGTTGCATGTACGATAGTATGAAAAAAGCGTGAACAAAAACGCGTCAGGCGTATATGATCAATGCCGCGAGCGCAGCCAGCTGGATCAAGGCGCACAGGGGCACTATGAGCTTGAAACTGGTGTGCTGGGTCTTGTGCCGGAACACCTTCATGCCAAGAAAAGCGCCTACGCCTCCCAGGCACGCGGCCAGAAGCAGCAGGGTCTTTTCGCTGGTGCGCCAGGCGCCTTTTTTCGCCTTGCGCTTGTCCAGCCCGTAGGCGGCGAAGGCGATGATCCCCATTACCGCCAGAAGCGCTGTATAGATATAAACGATAACTGACATATCACACCTCTATGCTTATTCCGTTCACCGTGACTCCTTCGTCCGCGGGGATCAGAATGTATTTGACGCCGTCTATAACGCGGGTCTCTATCTGGGAAGCCTGGCGGGGCGAGACCTTCACGGTCACGTCCGGCGTCTTTATCTCAAACCGTTTATCCTCGGTGATGCCCGCCAGAGGCAGCTGAGTGCCCGCACCGAACTCGGTGTTGAACTTTTCCACGAACACATCGGCCTTGTCGTCCGACACGCCGCCCGCCGCCAGCACCCGCGCGATGTCGCCGCCGCTTAAGCGCACTTCCTCGGAATGCCTGTCCTTTTTGCTCTCTTCCAGCCTGTCGATAAGCAGCTCGTTCACGCTCTGCACCACGTCCAGGGAACACTCCTCTTCCAGCGCGTCCATGAGCACCGCATTGAAGCGCTCCTTGTTTTCCTGCACGGGAGTAAAGCCGGAGGCGTTCATAACGCCGCCAAGGAAATCGCCCGCGTCTGCGCCCAGGTCCTTGGTGTAGAACAGCGCCTGGGAGATGTTCGCGCCGCCGTCCTCAAACGTGGGGAACATGAAGCCCAGGCTCGGCGCGCCTACCGTCCAGTCAGGCTCGCGGGTAACGAACTCGGAGGATGCGAAGTCGTAGCTCAGGACCGCCTTGGCCTGCTTTACGGGGCACACACAGAAAATAAGGTATTTAAACACATTCACTTCCCGCTCGGTCTCGATATCGCCTTCCTGGCGGTTGGAGGAGGAGTAGTCCGTGTCGTAAGTGTCATGCATGAGCAGAAGCAGGTTGTTGCCTTCCAGCATAAGGCTGTCCGCGGCGTCCAGGAAAAACGCGTCCAGCGCCTCATCGTTCTTAAGGTCTTCCCGCACAAGGCTCATGAGCCGGGCGTGCTTTTCGCCCTCCATTACTTCAGCAAGAGGGAAAGAGATGAGGGAAAGGTTTTTGCCTATATCGCCTGAAATGGCGCGCTTGAATAACTGGGTATACCTTTCAGCGTGGGTCAGGTTCAGGCTTTCCAGGTCCGTATCCACCCGGGACACGACGGCCTTTTTGCTGTTAAGGTAGACGCCCCTGACCACGATGGGATTATGCCCGTCAGGGGTGAGGCGTTTTTTTATTCTGGACAGATCGGTCTTGTTCATGGCAGTCCCTTTCCAAAGAAATCCGCAAAATTATAACATGTTTTGCCACAAATGTCAAAACATTTAATGTTGCCCAAGCTTGCCAAACCGCGCGGAGTATTGTATAATTATGGAGCGATAAAGGAGACGAAGCGCGTTTTTAGATCCCAAGCGAGCCGGGGAGGGTGCGAGCCCGGCGGAAACGGGCGCGCCTAAATCACTCCCGAGCGCCGGAAGGAAAGCGGTTTGCGAGTAATGTCCGGCGGGTGTGCCCGTTACAGCTTTCAAGTGGGCGCGTATGCGTCAATATGGGTGGTACCGCGAGCCATCGTCCCATAAGGGGACGTTTTTTTATGCGAAAAACATGTTCGGAGGGCATATATGTTCAAAAAAGTTGATCCCGGCTTTGACTTTCTTTCCCGTGAGCAGGAAGTACTCAAACTGTGGAAAGAAAAAGAGATCTTCAAAAAATCCATAGACCAGAGGGAAGGCAGCGACGTTTTCACCTTCTATGACGGGCCGCCTACCGCCAACGGCAAACCCCACATTGGTCACATCGAGACCCGTGTGTTCAAGGATATATTCCCGCGCTACCGTACCATGAAGGGCATGAAAGTGCTCAGGAAAGCGGGCTGGGACACCCATGGCCTGCCTGTGGAGCTGGAAGTTGAAAAGCTGCTGGGCCTGGACGGCAAGGAGCAGATCGAAGCCTACGGCATAGAGCCCTTCATCAAAAAGTGCAAGGAAAGCGTATGGAAGTACAAGGGCGAGTGGGAAAAGATGTCCGAGCGCGTGGGCTACTGGGCTGACATGGACGAGCCTTATATCACATACGACAACAACTATATCGAGTCCGTTTGGTGGAGCCTTAAGCAGATCGCCGACAAGGGGCTTTTGTACAAGGGACACAAGATCGTGCCTTACTGCCCCCGCTGCGGCACCGCGCTGTCTTCCCACGAGGTCAGCCAGGGCTACAAGACGGTAAAGGAAAAGAGCGCGTTCGTGCGCTTCAAGGTAAAAGGCAAAGAGAATACCTGGCTCTACGCCTGGACAACCACTCCCTGGACGCTGCCCAGCAACGTGGCGCTGTGCGTGAACGCCGACGAGGAGTACGCCGAGTTCAGCTACAATGATCACCGCGTGATAATGGCCACCGCCAGGATAAGCGCGGTACTGGGGGAAGACGCTGTCATTTCCGACATGACCACTTTCCCGGGCAGCAGCCTTGAAGGCATGGAGTACGAGCCGCTGTTCGACTTCCAGAACGGGCTCACCACTGGCGGTTACAGGGTAGTGAGCGACGGTTATGTCACCATGACCGACGGTACCGGCATCGTCCATATCGCGCCCGCGTTCGGCGAAGACGACGCCCGTGTGGGCAGGAAGTGGAACATACCGTTTTTGCAGCTGGTGGACACCAAGGGCGAACTCACCAAGGAGACGCCCTGGGCAGGCATGTTCGTAAAGAAGGCGGATCCGGTCATACTTAAGGACCTGGAAGAGCGGGGCCTGTTGGTGAAGGCGGAGTACTTCGAGCACGACTATCCCTTCTGCTGGAGATGCGACACGCCGCTTATCTATTATGCTAGGAGCGGCTGGTTCATCAAGATGACCGATGCCAGGCAGCAGCTGCTCAAAAGCAACAACAACGTCAACTGGATGCCGGACAACATCAAGGACGGCCGCATGGGCAACTTCCTTGAGGGCGTCATCGACTGGGCGCTTTCCCGCGAACGCTACTGGGGCACACCCTTGCCGGTATGGACCTGCGAGTGCGGGCACATGCACGTGATAGGTTCCGTGGCGGAGCTCAAGAGCATGGGCAAAAACTGCCCCGAGGACATCGAGCTGCACCGGCCCTATATCGACAATGTGACCATCACCTGCGAAAAGTGCGGCAGGGAGATGCACAGGGTCAAAGAGGTCATCGACTGCTGGTACGACTCCGGCTCCATGCCCTTCGCCCAGTGGCACTATCCTTTTGAGAACAAAGAGATTTTCGAGCAGAATTGGCCTGCGGACTTCATAAGCGAGGCCATCGATCAGACTCGCGGCTGGTTCTACAGCCTGATGGCCATATCCACGCTGCTGTTCGGCAAGGCACCTTACGAGAACGTGCTGGTGCTGGGCCACGTGCAGGACGAGCAGGGCCGCAAGATGTCCAAGCATATAGGAAATGTTGTGGACCCGTGGAGCGTGTTGGACAAGCAGGGCGCGGACGCCGTCAGGTGGTATTTCTACGCAAACGGCGCGCCGTGGCTGCCCACCCGCTTCAGCGGCAGCCTGGTCAGCGAGATGCAGGGTAAATTCATAGGCACTTTGTGGAACACTTACGCCTTCTTCTGCCTGTACGCGTCCATAGACAACTACGATCCCTGCAAGGACAGGGCGGACGAGAAGGACTTCACCATGATGGACAGGTGGGTGATCAGCCGCCTGAACACGCTGGTGGATTATGTGGATAAGGGCCTTAACGAGTACAAGGTAACGGAGACCTCACGCGCCATAAGCGCGTTCGTGGACGAACTGTCCAACTGGTATGTGCGCCTGAGCCGCGAGCGTTTCTGGGGCAAGGGGATGGAAGGCACCAAGAAAGCTGCCTTCGAGACCCTGTATACCGTGCTGGTGACCCTGACCAAGCTTCTTGCGCCATACATCCCGTTCATAACCGAGAACATGTACCAGAACCTGGTGGTGGGCACCGTGGCAAACGCGCCGGAAAGCGTGCACCTGTGCGACTTCCCTGCGGCGGACCTCACCAAGGTGGACAAGCCCCTTGAGCAGGACATGAGCAAGGTGGAAGACATAGTGCAGCTGGGCCGCGCGTGCAGGAACCTGTCTTCCCTCAAGGTTAGACAGCCGCTCAGCCGCGTGCTGGTAAAGGGTGAAAGCGTCACGGGCGAGCCGGAAGAGCTGATAAAGAGCGAACTCAACGTGAAAGACGTGGAATTCGTCTCCGACGCCACGGCGTTCACTACTTACCAGCTCAAGCCGCAGCTGAGGACGCTGGGCAAAAAGTACGGAAAACTCCTGGGCAAGATCTCCGAAGCGCTCAAACAGATGGACGGCAACCAGGTGGTAGCGGGCTTTGAGAAAGGCGAGGATCTTGTATTCGAAGTGGACGGGCAGCAGGTGGAGCTGGAAAAGGACGACGTGCTGACCAACCTCACCCAGAAAGAAGGCTTCGTGGCCCAGAGCGACGCCGCGTACACGGTGGTGCTGGACACCAACCTGACCGAGGAACTCATAAACGAAGGCTACATCAGGGAACTGATAAGCAAGGCGCAGCAGCTGAGGAAGGATGCCGGCTTTGAGGTGACCGATCGTATCTGCCTGAGCATACAGACCACTGATGCGCTGCAAAAGGTGTTCGACAATGGCAGGGATGTCATCATGAAGGCAGTGCTTGCCACGAGCCTGACGCTGGGAGAAGCCGCAGACGGCGCCTACGTGAAGGAAGTCAACCTTAACGGCGTGAACGCCGCAGTGGGCGTAAAGGTAGTTTAGGAGGAGACATGGGGCTGTTTGCTCGGCTTAGGGCAAGAAAACGCGGGGGAGAGGTGTTCGTCAAGGGCACGCTTGAACCCTTTGAGGCGGATTCGGTAAGCGAAAACGTTACGGAATACGCCAAAGCAGCGTTTTCGTTCGAGAATTTCTGGCACGACAGCGCGGAAAGCCTGCGCCGTCACGTGTGCCCCGCTCCGACTGACGCGGATATACTCGCGGCAGAAAGAGAGCTGGGCTACAAACTGCCGGAAAGCTACATAGCGCTTATGCGCGCGCACAACGGTGGGCTCGTGAACCGCTGCAGATACAGTGTACCTTTTCCGGAGGATGGTATCCCCGACACAATTTACATAACGGAGATACTGGGTATCGGCAGCAAAATGCCATACAGCCTGTGCGGGCAGTACGGCAGCAAATTCCTTACGGAGACCCGCCGCCACAACCCGGACATAGGCGTCGCCATATGCAATACCACCCTGCCGGGGCGCGCGCTGGTATTCCTGGATTACCGCGCCTGCGGCAGGACTGGCGAGCCCTCCGTGACCTGGGCGGACGCCCAGACCGGCGCCGAGATCACGCTCGCATCCAGCTTCAGGGAATTCATACTGGGGCTGGAAGAGAACAAGGCCGAGGCGTGGAA